>JBBSUU010000468.1:0-2959 GCA_038234115.1 Mycobacteriales bacterium | reverse complement strand
TGGGTCAGGTCGACGCGTTGGTCACGGAACTCATCGGCGGGGATGCCCAGAACGGTCGGTGCAATTCCCGGGGCCAGCCGGAGTCCGGTGACGAGGGTGCTCGGCTCCTGCCGAGCCAAAAAGGCGCGGGTGTCCGGACCGGCAACCAGCAACTGGCCGGACCACCAGATCAGGTCCATGCAGCCGTCCGGCAGCACTCTGGTCGTCGCTGCATCACCGGTGCTGGCCCACAGCGTTGATCCCGCGATGCGGGACGCCCGTTCGGAGTACACCGATGAAGAATAACTCTCGGCTGCCGCTCGGTCGGTCGCGGGATTGTGACCCAGGTGAGGTTGCAATTCCGGGTTAAGTCGGGACGTGGGTCGGGCGCCTTAATGTCCCGCTCCAGCAGGTGGGAAAGTCGGACAGCGGCCGGCCGTCCGGCGGGTGTCGCGTTGTGCTGCTGGCGAGACTGATCGGCGTCCTGCAGGCCGGACGGTATCGTGAGATGAAACCACCAGAGAGGCGGAGTTCATGATGGTGACGATCCAGCGTCGCAACACCAGCCAACGAGCGGCAATCAGCGAACTGCTGTCCGATACCGGTGAATTCGTCTCTGCCCAAGAGTTGCATGCGAGTCTGCGCAAGACCGGTTCGACGATTGGCCTGGCCACCGTCTACCGAGCGCTCCAGGAAATGGCGACCGCCGGCGACTTGGACGCGGTACGTAATGAATCCGGTGAAGTTCTCTACCGCCGCTGTGAGGGGCCGAGTCACCACCACCATCTGGTGTGCCGGTCCTGCGGTAGTACCCAGGAGATCAAGGCTCCCGATGTGGAGCTTTGGGCCCGGTCGGTGGCCGAAGAGTTCGGCTATACGGACGTGGATCACCATATGGAGCTCTTTGGGCTGTGCGCCGCCTGCAGTACCGTCGACGACCCTTCCGCCTGAACTCACCGTTCGCGACCCGGCTGGGTCCTCCTCCAGAGCGATCCAGTGGTATCAATTTGGTTCGTGATCTTCCGGCCCGTTTCGACCGGCATGCAAAACGCCCTACCTGCCGAGATTCTGGCGGGTAGGGCGTTTTTCCACTGGCTGCGTCAGTGCATCGCGGGTGCGGCACCGACCGGCAGGTCGGACTTCTTCGCCGAGATCATGCTCAGTGCGATGATCGCCGCCAGCAGGAAGAGACCGGAAGCGACCTTGAAGGCGATACCGAACCCGTGCAATGTACCCGCCATCTGGACCATCGGATCGGCCGCAGCTGCGCCCTGATCCATGAGGAAGCCGGCAATAGCGGTGGCAGAGATGGTGCTGAGCAGTGCGGTACCCAGCGAGCCGCCGATCTGCTGGGTGGTGTTGACCACCGCACTGGCGACGCCGGAGTCATTACTGCTGATCCCGACCAGGGCGAGATTGGTGGTGGACATAAAGATGAAACCCATCCCGAAGGCCATGATCACCATCGCCGGCAAAATGGTTCCGAAGTAGGTAGTGCTCGGCGAGATGCTCGACATCCAGAACAACGCGCCGGCACCCAAGAGTGTGCCGACTGTGACCACGATGCGGGGGCCGAGTTTCAGCACCAGTGCTGAGCCGACACCGGCGCCCAGCACCACACCAAAGCTGAATGGCAGGAAGGCGAATCCGGATTTGATGGGGCTGTATTGCAGGATGTTCTGCAGATAGATGGTCAGGAAGAGGAATACCGAGAACATGCCGGCACCGACCAGCATTCCGACCAGGTACGCGGCGCCACGGTTCTTGTTGGCGATGATGCGAATCGGCAGCAGCGGATTGGTGCTGCGACCCTCCCAGACGATGAACAGCGCCAGAACAATGATGGCGCCCCCGATCCAGGCCCATGTATTGAAGGAATCCCAGCCGTCGACGGCCGGGCGGGTGAAGCCCCAGACCAGGGCGGCCAGACCCAGGGTACCCAGGAGAGCACCGGGAATGTCGTAGTGACCCGTTTCGCTGGCCTTGGATTCCTTGAGGTTCGGGATAGCGGCGAACAGCGCGCCGACCGCAATCGGGATGTTGACCAGCAGGCACCAGTGCCATGACAGGTACTCGGTGAGTACACCGCCGAGAAGCAGACCCACCGCAGCACCGCCGCCGGCGATCGCGCCAAAAACAGCAAATGCCTTGGCTCGCTCTTTCTCGTCGGTGAAGGTGACGGTCAACAGGGACAGCGCTGCAGGCGCGAGGGCTGCCGCAAATACGCCCTGCAGACCGCGAGCGGCAAACAACATCCAGGCTTCCGTCGCGGCGCCGCCCAGTGCCGATGCCAGCGCGAACCCGGACAGCGCGATGATCATGACCTTCTTGCGCCCGACGTAGTCGGCAATTCGTCCACCGAGGAGGAGTAGCGAGCCGAACGGCAGGGCGTAGGCGGTGATCATCCACTGGTAGTTCTCTTGGGAAATGCCCAGTTCAGCAGCGGCCTGCGGCATCGCGATGTTCACGATGGTGGCGTCCAACACCACCATGAGTTGGGCGATCCCGATGATGATAAGGGCGATCCAGCGTTTGGGATCGGGCTCGGCCCCCTCCGGGAACCGGGGGTCGGCCGGTTTGGCCATGGTTGATTCAGACATCTGGCAGTAACTCCTCAAAACAGTAGTGATGGGCGGGCACAGCGCTCAGCCATACCGGTGGCTGAGGCGCGGGTCCTCGTAGAAACCAGATTTGGCGTTTGCTACGGGTCACCGTTGACCGTCTCGTTCGTCGCTGGCATAACGTACCGCCGACGTCCGACATTCCCCTCAGGGTTTTTCTCCAGACGATGGTCGGCCAACCGGGTTGCCGCTACTACCGGCCGAGGAAGCCAACTGGAGGCATGATTCGGAAATATCACACCCCCAGGCTTATCCAGCGGGCGGCTCGCATTCCGGTCGGACGTGTTCAGCCCTGTATCGACCGGGGTCGGCCGACAATCTCATCGGCAATCTCTGAAATAGACCAATGAACTTCTAGG
>JBBSUU010000467.1:0-2961 GCA_038234115.1 Mycobacteriales bacterium | reverse complement strand
TGGTTGTACTTCTCCGGCAGTGCGTC
The DNA here is from genome assembly GCA_038234115.1 of Mycobacteriales bacterium. Taxonomy (GTDB): domain Bacteria; phylum Actinomycetota; class Actinomycetes; order Mycobacteriales; family Nakamurellaceae; genus Nakamurella. The sequence continues at coordinate 2,935 of JBBSUU010000467.1, read as the reverse complement.
GTTGACGACCTCGGTGAGGATGGTGCCGCGACCCACGCGCGCATCCAGGATTCTGGCCGGAACCTTGCCCGGGCGGAAGCCGGGAACTCGGACCTGACCGGCCAATGCCTTGTAGGCCTTGGCAAAATTCGGTCCGAGCTCGTCGAACGGAACCTCAACGGTCAGCTTCACCCGGGTGGGGTTCAAATGCTCGACGGTGCTCTTCACAGGTAATGCTCCTCGGTTGAAAATAAGGGAAAACTCCGGCGGACAGGCAAGCGGCTGCGACCGACCGATTGCCCCACGAGGGCACATTCGGGCAGCCCAATGAATCGGCACCGGGGCGCCGATGGCAGAGGCCCCGTCAAGTCTAGGCGAGAGCTGACCTGCGCCCTAACTGCGCTGTTGCAGTCCAGCGGTCTTGCCGGGCAGTTTGCACTGCCGGGAGCATTCGCGCGTTCGCTATCGGCGTGTCGCAACTGCGGCGGATACCGCGTCAGACGTCCGGCTTGCCGCCCACCAGGTCGCGCAGCCGATTCCAGCGGTCCACGTACGCGGCGCCAAACCGTTCTTGGGCCCGGACGAGCTGTTTGCTGCCCGGCGGGTAGTGCCGATTCGCCCACCATGATCCAGGCTTCGCCAACCGGAGCGCCCCTACCACCACCAGCGGCGACACAAACACGCCCACGACGCCGGTGATCACCTTGCCCTTCAGGAGGGAAAGAATGGACAGCACCAGGATGACCGCAAGGAAGGCGACCGAGACCCACCATGGGCCACTGCCCAGTTCGCCGGTCAGCAGATCGACCCCGCCGATCAATGCCCCGGTGACCAGCAGCACGCAAAATATGGCGTCCACCGATTGTCTGCCTTCGGCGGTCCAGTAGACGTCCTCCAGATGGAGCCAGAGGGCGAATTCATCGAATACAAGGCTGACACCGATCCCGAACCCGCAAGCAACTAGGTTCAGCGCGGCGCCTTCGGGAGTCGCTGCAATTAATATCAAACCGCTGATCAGCATGATGAAGATACCGAAAACCTGGTGGTGGATGTGGACACCGCCCAGGCTGATGTTTCCGATCAATGATTTTCCCGCCGATACCGGCTGCGCCGGCCGTTCGGCGCTGCGGCGGATGTAGCGGGTGATCGTGCGGGTCAGCAGGAAAGTGATCAGGATGGCAAGAAACATCCACATCACCGGTCGAAGAACCACCACCTGCCGGTCCTGGGGCGCTGACCCCGCCAAGCGGCCGCTGAGCTGTTGCAAGGTGGCGCTCAGCGAACCGCTTTCCATCATGAACCGACCCTAGCCAGCATCATGATCAGGAAACAATCTTGATTTCTTTCTTGACCTGAGCCTGCAACCGATCGAGCTCGGTGGAAACCCAGGTGGCAACCGCGCCTCTGGAGACGTCGTCATGCTGTTCGTTGATCCGCTTCCAGATCATCTCCTCGAACGAGTAGAAACCGGCAACCAGTGCATCCTGCTCACTCACCACTTCGGTGACAACTTCCGGATCAATCATGTCGCTCACGCCGAACCCCCGCGTTTCGTAGTTGGGTGGATATCCCCCGGCAGCCTGAAAGCTGTCCTGAAGAATATTTACCCCACGCAGCAAGATCCGACGCCCTCGACACATAAACCAATCAAGCGCATCAGGTTCCGGACGAACCTGATGCCGGCCTGATCTACCCCTCGAAACAAGGAGAACTTCGTGCCGGATAAGGACGATCGGTGGTTCGAGGACCTGTTCGCGACGCACTCGACGGCCATCTATCGCTACTTCGTGCGACGGATCGAGCGCGACGATGCGCAAGATCTGACAGCCGACGTTTTCGCCACCGCCTGGCGCCGCCGCAATCAGGTGCCGCGGGAGGCGGAGTTACCGTGGCTGTACAAGACCGCCGGCTTCGTGCTGTCCAACCACCGTCGAAAGAAGCGCCCGACGCCGATCTCCGGCCCCTCGGTGGCAGCGGAATTCGAGTCTGCCCAATGGCCCGACGATAGCGAGGAAATCCGAGCCGTGCTCGAGGGACTCTCCGCCAAGGACCAACGAGTCCTGCTGCTCAGCGCCTGGGACGGGCTCGGCGGCGCCGAATTGGCTGCGGTGCTGGGCATTTCTCGTGGTGGTGCCGATGCTGCCCTGTCCAGAGCCAGATCTCGACTCCGTGATGCCTGGGCATTGTCCGACGCTCGCTAGATATGGCGATAACGCTGCCGAATAGCGCTGCGGAGCATCACTTTTCATTTTCCGGCATCTGCAAGAACTGCGCTATCGGCGACATAGACCTGATAACAAGCACCACGACCTCCCGGCACCACACGCTGCCGGCACTTCCAGGAGGAAGCCATGAACGAGGAAGCCATGAACGCAGACACACCGAATGAGGATCCGACCACCCCGGAGGGACCGGATCTGGCTTTCGATCGACTCCGCGCCTCCGATCCGGCAGCAGCAGCCGAGCCGAACACCGATCAGATCCGCGACCTGATTCGCGACCGCATGAGGGTTACCGCTGTCGAACACGCTCCCAGCAGCGCCTGGAGGTGGCTCAAGGTCGCAGCCGCGTCGGCTGCGGTGCTCGCAGTCGGTTTTGGCGGCTACCTGATCGGCACCGATCGGGCCGGCAGCCAAGACGTGGCGACAACCCAAACACCGGCGTCGGTGGCGATTGAGACCGCAGCCCCCTCGATGGAGGGACCCGCCGCGGTTCCCGGGCGCGCCGAAGTGGCACCTCCGGGCGGCGCAGTGGCACCTCCGGGCGGCGCAGTGGCACCTCCGGGCGGCGCAGTGGTACCTCCGGGCGGCGCAGTGGTGAAACAGGGAGATGCCGCACCACCGATCGGCTTGAATGCCGGTCAACCGCCGGGGGCGGCAGCGGGGAACGGGGGCGGGGGCGGGGGCGCCAAAATGTCTGCTGACGCCGCCAGATCCTCATACCTCGGGTGGAGTCG
>JBBSUU010000466.1:0-2969 GCA_038234115.1 Mycobacteriales bacterium | reverse complement strand
CCCTGAAGACTCAGCTAAGCTCTTGGTGGTTGAAGGACTCAGTCCGTTTGGCAAACAGACAATCGGATCGGTGTTGGCTTCGACTGAGATATTTTCAAGGGCTAGGAGAGTCATGGCACGCACGACAATTGTTCAAATTCTGAGTGATCTCAGTGGCAAAGTAATCAAGGACGAAGCCGAAGTTGCCGAGGTTAGGGTGCTCAGTCATCCATTGATCAGTCGACCGGTGAAAATCGAGGCACAGGTACTCGAAGTCGCGAGCTTGGAAAATACCAGGTTGGAGATGGTCACTATCGAGTTGGCATTGCCAAATACCCCGCCGGAAAAGTTAGTACTGGAGCGCGCGGTCTTCGACAGCCTCTTCAGTAATGACGTTGAAGAGGTATTGGGTTCGGCAGACTCCTACGATCGCTACGGCCTTGGCTCGCCTGCAAAACGTGGTCGGCCAAGGGGTGCCGTCAATAAAAACAGCAGTTCCGGACCAAAACGTTCACCCGAGCAGACACAGGCTATCCGTGCATGGGGAAATGCCAACGGGTTCCAGGTGGCGGCCAAAGCTCGTATCGCGAACGCGGTCGTTGAGGCCTTCGAAGCCGCGCACGCCGCAAAGTAGATCCGGACGTCTTCCCACCTACGCTCAGTTTTTGTCGCCCGCAGCGCTGGTTGATTACATCAGCGCTGCGGGGTCAGTCCTGCGGGGTCAGCTCTGCGGGGTCTGCGGTGCTAAACGAATTTGTGTTATTCACTGAGACACACCGGTAAGCGCCGATTCCACAGGTGAAGTTGTCTCCGCTCAGAAAACCAAAGTTGTCGCGAAATGCTGAGCTATTCGATCGCAAGCCATTTGACAACCGGCCGGATGTTGGGTGATCTGTCCTGCAGAGTGACTCCCGGAGTTCTCGGCCCGGTGTTATGCATTCTGGCAAAATATCTTTATCTACGAAGATGCATTGTTCACAGCGAATCTTTATTGTCGCAAGGATGACCGACCCGTCGGATCGGCATCGGCCGGGCTTAGTGGGAAGCATCGACTGCTCGGACCAAACCAGATCTGCTTGGTCATACACTACTGGCTGTGTCCAGCAGTAGTGCGCCCGAATCGTCCTCGGGGTCAGTCGACGTGCTCATTCTGCGCTTCGGGGCTACCGATGGTCGGTATTTGGCGTCTAAACGACATTGAAGCTCCCGACGGAAAGTTCTAAGAATTACTGTCAGCGTGACACGTAATTGTCCGGTGATGTTTCCTCACGTTCTTGTTGTTTCCTTGCACTGCAACACCGGGAAACAGCGACAGTGTGAGGAAACGCCGGGGTGCCAGACTGAAAAGGGTCGGCCCCGTCGGCCACCACACCCTTCACGTTGACCTCGATCAACATGACGCCGTTCTCGGCCCGTGCCACCAGTTCCTGGTCAAGCAGGTTCACGCTTCCAGGGGCTCGCATCCTCTGGGCGCACTGCCGGTTGTCTCGCGTCGTCTCGGCGCACTCCCGGTTACCTGAGGTTTGTTGGCTCAGTCCCAGCCGGCTCGCCACCAGCAACCTCCCCGCCAGCAACCTCCCCGCCAGTCGTCTCGCCACCAGCAACCTCCCCGCCAGTCACCTCCCCGCCAGCCGGTTCGCCAACAGCAACCTCACCGCCAGCCGCCTCGCCAACAGGCGACTCAACGTCAATCGTTTGCAGCGCATCAACGACCAGTCGCAGAACCACGACCGCGCCGGCCTTGTCCAGCGGATTGTTACCGTTTCCGCACTTGGGCGACTGCACGCAGGACGGACAGCCCGCCGTGCAAGGGCAGGCAATGACCGCATCCCGCACCGCGGCAAGCCATTGCACCAGGACCTCGTGGCCACGCTCGGCGAAGCCGGCGCCCCCGGGATAGCCGTCGTAGACGATGACCGTCGGCCGTCCGGTGTCGGCGTGAATGTTGGTGCTCAGACCCCCGATATCCCACCGATCACAGCCGGCAAACAGCGGAAGCAAGCCAATGGCAGCGTGTTCGGCTGCGTGGAGCGCGCCCGGAATACCTGCCTCGTCGATACCGGCCGCTGCCAACACATCCTCATCCAGGCAGTACCAAACGCCCTTGGTGTCCAGTCGTTGCTCCGGCATCTCCAACGGGACCATGTCGATCAGTTCGCCGTTGGGTCGGCGTCGCAGATATCCCACGACCCGTTCGGTTACTTCCACGGAGGCAAAGCCAACTCGAAGACTATTGGCATGGGACGATTCTCGTAACATCTTGGTAAAGCGAACGCTGGATACAGAGCGGGCCATTGTGGTCCACTCGGGACGTTCCCGATGGACAAAAGCCATCAGGTGCTCCAGATCCAGATGGTCCACCAGGTAGGTCTGACCGCGGTGTAGATAGACCGCGCCCGGATGCACGGATGACGGCGCGCGCGCCGAGTCGACCGTACCCAGCAATCGGGCGGTGTCCTCTTCGACGATGGTGATCTGGCCACCGCCGCCGCCGCGCAGATCGACCCCGACGGCCGGATGAAATCGATCTGAAAAATACCACCCGGTGGCGCGCTCACGAAGAATCCCGCGAATCACCAGGTCGTCCACCACTTCTATCGCTCGTTCACCGCCAAACATCTCGATATCCGCCGGTGTCAAATGACTTTCCGATGCCGCGCAGGCCAAGTGCGGGCCAAGGATATGAGGGTTCCCCGGATCGGTGATGGCCGCCTCGACCGGCTTGCCGAAGACTGCCTCCGGATGATGTACCAGGTATGAGTCCAACGGATCATCACGAGCAACAAACACCACCAGCGCCGGATCGTCGCCGCGGCCGGCCCGGCCGGCCTGCTGCCACAAGGAGGCGATGGTCCCTGGATACCCGGCCAGTACAGCCGCATCCAGCCCGGAGATGTCGACCCCGAGTTCCAAGGCGTTCGTAGAGGCCACCCCCAGTAGCCCGCCGGTCGCGAGCGCTTTTTCCAGCGCTCGCCGTTCCTCGGGCAGGT
>JBBSUU010000465.1:0-2973 GCA_038234115.1 Mycobacteriales bacterium | reverse complement strand
GGCCAGTAGTCCTTGGGTCGCCAATCCAGCGCCCAAAGACCATCGTCGTGTTGCACCCAACCCCACGAGCCTTCGACTGCCGGTGTGGTGGTGATCTTGACGGACTTCTCCACCAATGCTTTGTCCGCCGGTTCGACGCCGAACTTGATGATGACGGGCGCTGCGACGCCCACCACCTCACCGTCGCCAGGGGTAATTCTCGTGGTGGATTTCGCCGTCGGGGTGACGGTGGTGAAGGTGCCACTGATCGGGGTGGTGGCACCGGACGTCGAGACTGCGGTGCCGCTGGCCGTGTAGGTCTTTCCGTAGCCGAGATCTTCACCGACCGTCCATGACGTCTTGTCGGCATTCACCTTGCCCTGGACCTCCTTGCCATCTGGATTTGTCAGGGTGAGCGCGCTGATCGTGCCCTGGGCGGCGGTGATGGTAATCGGCGACGTCGGAGAAATATTGGTGCTGCCGAACGCCGGGCTGGCGCTGACGGTGGCGGCCGGCGCAGCAGCTGCGGAAGCCGATACAGCCGGGTTTCCAATTGCCGGGTTCGCGCCAGGTTCCGACGACGCCGCTGAAGTTCCGGGTCCCGACACAGCAGCCGATCCCCCCGGCGCAGTATTGCCGGGACCGGGCGCGGCGCCGGCGTCTCCGGCGGAGCTGCTGGTACATCCCACGACCAGGGTGGATATGATGACGAGCGCGAATGTCGGGACAAGCCGACGCAGAGAGTTCTTCAAAATTATCCCAACGTGAACGAGCAGCGATCGGGCGTGAATTCCGCCCCAGGGTCCAACTTAGGGCGTGTGCAGACCCGTTGCCGACACGTGGCCGAACTCTCAAGTGAGCCGCTGAGATTACCAATGGGTTCCCCATGGAACCTTTGGCTACGCTTTGGAATCAATCGTCGGGTGTTGGCGATTCCGGTCCTACCGCAGACAGCGCCGACTGACCCGCCGTCCGCCTGATGCGAGAATGCCTTGATGATGCCTGCCGAACCGACTGCTGCACCGTTGACACCAGCACTGGGTCTGCACCGCATCGATACCGGGTCTGCCGAATTGTTGCGAGATCTCGATCGACCAAACGCCTATCTCCTGATGATCAATGAGATGGAAAGTTCCTACGTCGACCTCGATGACCCATCGCTGCTGGATTTCGAGTACCTCAGGTGGATGGCGGCGCTCATTGAACATCTCGCCCCTGATTCCAGCCCTTTCCTACCGCCCCGCGATCTGGCAGCAGACCCGCTGAAAGTGGTCCACCTGGGGGCGGCGGCCTGCACCCTGGCCAGGCATCTGTTGGTAGTCCGCCCAAATTCCCGGCATCTGGCTGTCGACCTGGATGCCGCCCTTCTCACGCTGTTGGCGGGCTGGCTCCAGTTCCCGGCGCCGCCCGCTCTGGAAATAGCCATCGGTGACGCCCGCCTGATTACCGAATCACTCCCGTCCCGCAGTTGGGATGTGGTGGTGCGAGATGTGTTTGCCGGTCCGGTCACTCCGTGGAATGTGTCGACGCGAGAGTTCCTGCTCGAAGTCCGGCGCGTGCTACGACCAGGCGGGCTGTACCTGCTCAATTGCGCCGATACCCCGGATCTCATCCTGGCCCGTTCCGAAGCCGCCACCTTGGCCACCGTGTTCGAGCATGTTCTGCTCACCGCCGACCCATCGATGCTGAAGGGGCGGCGGCGCGGCAATGTGGTGATGGTGGGGAGCGATCACCCGATGGAGGCCCCGCTGCTGGCCAGATCGCTCTTGGCCGGCGCCGTGCCGGCCCAACTGTGGACAACTGATCGGGTTCGTCAGTTCGCGGCCACCAATGCTGTCCGACGGGACATGACGACCTGACGGACCCGCCCTGCACGCCCTCGGATCCGCGCCGTCGGCCGGGGTCATACTGGAGGGCATGTCGACTGTCCCGGTCCAGCGAAGTCCCGAGGAATTTCGGCTGCATGTGGCGCTGACCGCCCTGCGGTTGTTCCTGAATCAAGGATTCGAAGCCACCACGGTCGATCACATCGCTGCCGTTGCCGGGGTTTCCCGCCGGACGCTATTTCGACAGTTCGGCTCGAAGGACGACATCGTCTTTGCCGATCATGAATCTCTGCTCGCCGAACTCGAAAAGTTCCTGTCGGCGGCCAATCCGGCGCAACCCTGGCTCGCCGTCTGCGACTCGGCTGTATTGGTTCTTGAGAGCTTTGCCCAAACACCCGAGTTGTCGATTCAGCGATACCAGATCCAACGCAGTGTGCCCGCTTTGCGCGATCGAGAAATCATCACCAGCCATCGGTATGAACGTCTCTTTGTCGACTATTTGCGGCAGGTCGAACCGGGGGGAGATCCGATCATCTCTGTCAGTTTTGCCGCCGCCGTGATCGCCACCCATAACTATCTGCTCCGACAGGCACTGCGCCGCGGTCAGGTACCCGAGCCTGCCGAACTGGTCTCCGCACTGGCCCGGGTCCGCGATGGATTTCGCCCGCACCGAGATCGCGAATCGCCGCAGAACCACGCCGGGAAGGTGGCACCGACTCTCTTGGAGGCAGGTGTGGTGGTGGCGACCTATCCAGCCGGCGTCACCACGGAGCAACTTCTCGTCGGCATCAAAAGCCAGCTGGAACAGCAGAAACGCACCTTTACCGGCACTGAGTGACATGTTAGAGTGGCACTGAGTGCCGCACTGTTCGTTGTGCAATCATCGTCCCCGCATTAATCAGCCCTGATCAACGGAGACACGGATGTCCAATCCGAAATTCGACCTGTTCAAACTCGCCGACGAGCATGACGAACTACGAGCCGCCATTCGCGAACTCGCCGAGAAGGAAATAGCGCCCTACGCCGCAGACGTTGACGACAACGAGCGGTTTCCCGACGAGGCGCTCAGCGCGCTCAATAGCGCCGGCTTTTCGGCTATCCACGTGCCGGCGGAATACGGCGGACAGGGCGCCGATTCGGTCGCCACCTGCATTGTGATCGAAGAGGT
>JBBSUU010000464.1:0-3000 GCA_038234115.1 Mycobacteriales bacterium | reverse complement strand
TGGTGCGCTCGGTGGCTTCGGCTTCCACCATCATGATTGCAACGTCATCACCCACGACGCGGCCGGCGACCACCATGTCGAAGACAGCGTCCGCCAGTTGGGTGTGGGTCGGGAAAGCCACCCACTGGCTGCCGATCAAAGCAACGCGAACACCGGCAACCGGGCCGGAGAATGGCAGACCGGCGATCTGGGTGGAGGCCGATGCGGCATTGATGGCCAGCACGTCGTAGAGCACGTCCGGATTCAATGCCATCACCGTGATGACGACCTGGATCTCGTTGCGCAGTCCGTCGGCGAAGGAGGGGCGCAGCGGACGGTCGATCAAGCGGCAGGTCAGGATTGCGTCCTCGGAGGGACGGCCTTCGCGACGGAAGAACGATCCCGGGATACGACCGGCGGCGTACATCCGCTCTTCGACATCGATCGTCAGCGGGAAGAAGTCGAACTGTTCCTTCGGGTGCTTCCCGGCGCTGGTGGCCGAGAGCAACATGGTGTCCTCGTCGAGGAACGCGGCGACCGCGCCGGCGGCCTGCTGGGCCAGATGGCCGGTCTCGAAGCGGATGGTGCGGGTGCCGAACGAACCGTTGTCGATGACGGCGGTAGCGCTATGGGCAATGGGGTCTGACATGTATCTCCTCGATACTCGGGTGCCCGCGCTCCCACGCAATATCCGTACATCCGTGTTGATTGCCGATCATCGATCGAAGCCGCCGGAACTGGTGAGGTTCCGGTGGCCACTACCGAGGACCGGCCGACTTGGCGCTCCCATCGGGAGAGCACCAACTGGATATCGGTGGGAGGCAATGGCGTGCTGCCAGGCTCTCCTGGACAGCATCAGATGAAGTTTGGCGGCTGCACTGATCGGCAGCGCAGCCGATGAAACTGGGGTTCGGTCAGCCGGGCACCGGGCCCGGCCGACCGAGGGAAAGCGACCGCAATTAGCGGCGCAGGCCCAAACGCTCGATCAACGAGCGATAACGCATGATGTCCACGCCCTGCAGGTAACGCAGCAAGCTGCGTCGCTTACCAACGAGGATCAGCAGACCACGACGGGTGTGGTGATCGTGCTTGTGTTCCTTGAGGTGCTCCGTCAGTCCCGAAATTCTCTTGGTGAGCATCGCGACCTGGGCCTCGGGCGAACCGGTATCGGTGTCGTGGACGCCGTACTCGGTCAGGATTTCTTTCTTCTGTTCGCTTGAAAGCGCCACAGTATCTCCTTGAAACTATGTACCGTGATGGCCCGCACCGGACAGGTGAGCCGGGGGGTAGACGGTATCGGCAACCACGGACTGCAGCCGAACCCAACCCCGAGCTTACCAGCGAGGCCCCAGTTGGCCGCTATTGAGCGCGACACACCTCACATTCCGCGGCTCAACCCGCTGGCACGGTACCGAGGATCTCGTGGGTCCGAGAGACATCACGATCGATTTCGGCCATCATCAACTCCACCGACTCGAACTTCCACATCCCCCGGAGTCGTTCGACGAAGTCCAGCGCCACTCGGCGGCCATAGAAATTTCCGCCTTCGGCCAGCACAAAAGCTTCGACCCGGCGTTCCTGGCCCTCAAAGGTCGGATTGGTCCCGATCGAAACCGAGGCCGGTGACCGCCTGGTGCCGAGGATGAACCACGCGGCGTACACCCCATCGGCGGGAATGGCGGCATGCGGCGCGCAGTCCAAATTAGCGGTGGGAATACCGAGACCGGTCCCCCGGCCGTCGCCGTGCACGACAACCCCTTCGAGGCGATGCTCCCGACCCAACGCCTGCGTGGCAGCGCTGACATCACCGGCCGCGACGCAGGCCCGGACGAATGTCGAGGAGACTTTGACCTGTTCATCGATCAGGAGCGGAACGCCAATGGTTTGAAATCCCCATGCAGGGCCGAGTTCAGCCAGCATTTCCACGCTGCCGGCGCCCTTATTGCCGAACCGGAAATCCTCCCCGACGACGACGACAGCCACATGCAACCGATCCACCAGGAAGTCGTGCACGAAGGACTCAGCGGTAATGGCCGCCGTGGCCAAGGTGAAAGGCAGCACACAGAACACGTCGGCGCCCAAATCCTCGGCGATCTCGGCCCGCCGGCGCAGACTCGTCAGCTCGGCCGGATGACTACCCGGCCGCACCACCTCGGAAGGATGCGGATCGAAGGTCATCACGACCGACGGCAACCCCGCCTGTTTGGCTTTTGCCACCGCGGTGGAAATGATCAGTTGATGTCCTCGATGCATGCCGTCGAAAACCCCGATGGTCAAAACGCAGCGCCCCCAACCGGTGGGAATGCTGTCCAGACCACGCCAACGCTGCACGGTGCTTCCTCTCGATTCGGCATCCTGAAGATGTCGGGTAGTGCCAATTTCAGCTTGCTTGCCAGACCAGAACCGTCTTCGCCAGTCCGGCTTGCTCCTCGACCAGGGCGAGGAACTGCTCGCCGCTGTGATCCAGCATGGCATAGACACCTTGGATGCCAACGACTGTCAGGGTACGGCCGTAGCCGATCGCGGTTTCCTCCGCCTCGGTCGCCAATCGGATCGGGAATGTTGCCCGCGCTACCCGAACCGGTGGCACGATCCGGTCGATGAGTTCCTGCGCAAAGGCCGGGTCGATCCGCGCGCGCGGCGGGCGGTCAGCCTTGGCGACCTGAGATTTCACCGGCACCCCCTGCGCCCCATAGATATCGGCCGCAGCCGCCAGATTGAACTGCCCTATCCGGGTCCGGCTCAGGGCTGTCAGGTGAGCGCCGACGCCGAGGGTATCTCCCAGGTCGCGTGCCAACGCCCGGACGTAGGTACCGGTGGAGCAATCGATCTTGACATCTATGTCCAGCACTTCGCCAGCCACCCGGGGATCGCCGAGCAGGTGGAATCCACTGATCGTCACCGGTCGTGCCTTGAGCACCACTTCCTCACCTGATCGAACTCGATCGTATGCGCGTTTGCCATCCACCTTGATCGCGGAAACCGAACTCGGGACTTGCATCAAATCGCCGGTCAACGGCT
>JBBSUU010000463.1:0-3035 GCA_038234115.1 Mycobacteriales bacterium | reverse complement strand
CGGCGGCACCGTCGTTCAGCTTCCAATCCGTCGGAACTTCCATCGTTGTCAGCACCGGCCCGGGCGAATGGGGTGTTCTGGTATCAAGATATTGCAGCTGGTGGTGGTTTGTGATGAGCACAAAGCCCGGTCCGGCCGGGTGCACCATCGACACTCGCTCCCTGGTGGAAAACCATTGCCGGACACTGCCTTCTGGTAATCCCGCTGCGCCGGAGAACACCAGCCCGGCGGCGGCATCGACCCACCACCACCGACCCTCGTGCCAACGCGGGCTTTCGGCCAGCATGCATCGAGGTGCCGAATCGACGAGCTCGGCCTGTATTCGTCGCGGCGGGACCGTCATGTCAGTACATCACCCAGCCGCCGTCGACGCAGATCACCTGACCGGTGATGAATGCTGCGTCATCGCTGGCCAAGAACGCGAAGGCACCTGCCAGATCTGCGGCGTACCCACGGCGTTGCAGCGCCTGCAGGGGTAGGACCGAAGCGGCGACTTCAGCGGCGTCCGGTGACATTTCGACCTCTTGCTCAGTGCGGATCGCCCCAGGCATTACCGCATTGATACGCACCCCGGCCGGCCCCATTTCCCGGGCAAGTGAGCGCGTCATTCCTAAGATCGCCGCTTTCGAAGCCGTGTAGTGCACGGCGCCCGGCTGGCCGGTCATAACCATCACTGAGGTCAGCGTGATCATCGAGCCATGACCTGACGCCTTCAGATCGTCGAAAGCAGCCTTGGCCAGCAGCCAGGTTCCTCGAACGTTGACCGCCTGCACCAGATCCCACTCTTCTATGGTCATCTCGGTGAAGTGCTTGCGACCGGAAGCCGCCGCGTTGGCAACCACGATGTCAAGCGGCCCCAACGCCTGCCGCGCCGCTTCAACGACGGCACTGGGGCCCGCGGAGTCGGCCAGATCAGCGCACACAGCGGCTGCCGTTGCTCCCAATTCGCGCAGTTCGATCACGAGATCGTTTGCCAGAGATGCCATCTCACTGGTTGGTTCATGCCCAAGAGCCACTGCGGCGCCCTCTGCGGCCAACCGGCGAGCAACCGCAGCGCCGATTCCTCGCGATGCCCCGGTGATGAGGGCTGTCCGGCCGATGAGCCTTCGAGGTGTCTCTGCCATCGCTAGTGGTCCCTTTCTGAGGAGTTGAATCAACGCAAGCGCTAGATCCGTGTCATTTGATTTCGAGCCGGTCCGTCATCGACGCAAGGCCGAACCGGCCAATCCCTGTTCGACTGTCAGCACCGCGTCGACCAACGCCTGCGTTGGTTCGGCCTGCGGTCGGCTAAACAGGTCGAGCGGTTTGCCGACCTCGACGATGCGACCTGCCGCCATCACCGCCACGCGACTGGTGGTATATGCCACCACAGAAAGATCGTGGGCAATGAGGACCAACGTTAATCCGAGTTCGGCTACGAGGTCCTTGAGCAGATTGAGTACCTGCGCTCGGATCGACACGTCGAGTGCCGATACCGGCTCGTCGGCAATCAGTACGGTGGGGGCAGGCATGAGCGCACGGGCTATTGCCACCCGTTGTAGTTGACCCCCCGAGAACTCGTGCGGGTACTTCCCCAGCGCCTGTCGATCGAGGCCAACCTGGTCCAGCACTGTCAGCACTCTCTCGGCGTGATCGGATTCGATCTGCAGGCTGCGCAGAGGTTCGAGAAGTGACTGGCCGACGCGCATCCTGGGATCTAGGGAGCTACGCGGGTTCTGCAGAACCACCTGAACCGAGCGTCGAAAATGCTTCCGGAGCATGGGGTCGGTGGACCACACATCTGCGCCGTCGAATTCGATCGAACCACCAGTTGGACGTTCGTCGCCCGTTAGGATTCGGGTCAGTGTTGATTTACCAGAACCCGACTCGCCCACCAGGCCGACCGCCTCCCCTGGCATTGCCCAGAAGTCGACCTCGTCGAGGGCGGTCAGCATCGGACGAGTGCCGAACAGGCTGATGCGCGGCAGTGTGTAGTGCTGTGATACCCCGCGTGCGGCCAGGATCGGTGACGGCACAGCGCCTTTCGCAGGCATATCTCCCACTCCGTTATTCCTCGGCGATTCGACCTCGCTCATCGGGACGACCCGGCGGTCGCGTGAACGATCGGATGCCAACACGCGACGCTGGTGTGGCCATCATCCAACTCGGGCATCGTGGCACACCGGTCGGTGCTGGCCGCGCAACGCGGTCGGAAGGCGCACCCCGCCGGCATCTCGGTCAGCGGTGGAACCATTCCAGGAATGGAAGGCAGCCGAGAACTGCCATCCAGCGCAATGTTATCCATTGTCGGCTGAGATTTGAGCAAGCCCCGGGTGTAGTGGTGCCGAGGCGTCTGAAAGACTCGATCCACTGGTCCGGTTTCCACAATTCTGCCGCCGTACATCACCGCGACCGTGTCGCACAACGCCGCGATTACCGGCAGATCGTGGGTGATCATCAACAGCGCGCTGCCCCGTTCTGAAACCGCTTCGTCAAGCAGGGTCAGCACTTGTTTCTGCACCGTGACGTCCAGCGCGGTGGTCGGCTCGTCGGCGATAATCAACCGCGGGTAGCAGGCAAGGGCCATCGCAATCATTATTCGTTGACGCTGCCCACCGGAAAGCTCGTGCGGGAAGGAACGCATCAGCGATTCCGGTCGGGGCAGATGCATTTGTGTCATCAGGTCCAACGCTTGCGCTCGCGCTTCGGCTTGAGATGCTCCGGTGTGCCGCCTGATCACCCAGGTGATCTGCACTCCCACTCGTTTCGTCGGGTTAAGGGCTGACAGCGGATCCTGGAACACCATCGACATGGTCCGGCCGCGCCGGCGGGACAGCGCCCGGTCGCTCTCGCGGGTCAGGTCGACACCGTCGTGGATCACCGAGCCCGAGGTCTTCCACCCTGCCGGGAGCAGCCCCATAACAGCGAGCGCGGTTAGGCTCTTACCAGCGCCTGACTCACCTACAATACCCATCCGCTGCCCGGCTCCGACCGTGAAGGAGACACCGCGCACTGCTTCCAGCCGGCCTCGACTGACCACCAGATCGCGAACCTGT
>JBBSUU010000462.1:0-3045 GCA_038234115.1 Mycobacteriales bacterium | reverse complement strand
GAGCGAAGACGTAAAACGGGGCGAGCGTCTCGGCGAGGTGGTCCGGACTGTCTGGAGTGAGGTCGACGTGATCGGTTTCTGCATTCCGGCAAATGAGAAGATCGGTCCCGGCGACCGGCGCATTGCTGCCGAACTCGCCGAGCAGGCGGGCAAGACCCCGGTCATCGGCATCGTGACCAAAACTGATCTGGTGAAACCGCAACAGATCGCCGAGCAACTGATGGCCCTGTCAAAAGTGCGCGACTTTGCCGATCTGATCCCGGTATCGGCCAAAAAAGATTTCCAGGTGCAAAGTCTGGTTGACCTGATGGTGCAACGCATTCCGACCGGTGCGCGGCTGTACCCGGACGCCGAGGTCACCGACGAGCCAATCGAAACCAGGATCGCCGAGATTGTCCGGGAAGCGACTTTGGACGGTGCGCGCGAGGAACTGCCCCACTCGCTGGCTGCCATGGTCGATGAAATTCTCCCCCGCGAGGGACGACCGGGGATGCTGAGCGTATTTGTCACGATCTACGTGGAGCGGGACTCGCAAAAGGCCATCGTGCTCGGCAAGGGCGGCGAGAAGCTGGCCATGGTCGGGCGCCGCGCGCGCGGTCAGATCGAGGCGCTGCTGGATTCCAGGATCTACCTCGACCTGCACGTCACGGTCGCCAAGGAATGGCAGCGCGACCCGAAACAACTGCGCAAATTGGGCTTCGACGGTTAACTCCGGCGAAATCCCCTTGGCGGCCCCAGTTCCATGGTTGGCGAGCGCTCGGCCCGAGTTCTTGCGCGAGACTGTTCATTTGATCTAGAATCTGAGCAATAACAAGCAAGCAATCATCAGGAGTGAGCATGGCGGCAGAACTGGTCCAGTCCGAGATGGGTGAACAGCCTGATGTGCTGCGCCGCATTAGCGAGCGTCGCCCCGCGCTGCGGCAACAGATCCGGGAGAAGCTCAATTCCGCGAAGCTCGCCGGTGGGCTACGCGGTATTTGCCTGTTGGCGCGAGGTTCGAGCGACAACGTCGCCGTGCACGCGCGCTACCTCCTCGAACTGGCAACCGGGCTTCCGGTCGGCCTCATCGCACCAAGCCTGATCACCCGCTACGGCCACACTCCAGATCTACGAGATTACCTGCTGGTTGCCATCTCTCAGTCCGGTCGCACGCCTGAGATCACCGATATCGCCAAGCGCGCTGCCGACGCCGGAGCGTTCGTCGTGTCGATCACCAATGGGGATTCCTCCCCGCTGGCCGATGTCGCCGCCATCAATCTTGCGGTTCAGGCCGGTCCCGAACTTGCTGTCCCGGCAACCAAAACTGTGACCGGCCAACTGGCGATGGTCGTGCTGCTGGCCGAAGCGGTGGCCGACGCGGCGGGTGCCACCCTCGACCAGTTCACCGGCGGCGATGCGGCCTGGGCCGCGCTGCCCGATGTGGTCGCGCAGGTACTGGCCGACACCGCTGGTCTCAAAGCGGCCGTCGACATCCTCGAACCACGAAGTGCCGCAGTGCATTTGGCCCGCGGTTTGAACTATGCCGCAGCTTTGGAGGGCGCTCTCAAATCCAAGGAGACCGCTCGTCGTGTCCACGAGGGTTACTCCAGCGCCGACTTCCTGCACGGTCCGCTCACGGTGGCCACGCCCGAGGTCGCGGTAATTGCCTACGGGGTATCCTCGCCGGTGCTGTCCGACGTCGTCCAGACCGTCCGTGCCGCCGTGCAACTCGGTGCTCCGGTGATCGGGATCGGCTCGCCGGAACTCACCGAAGGTCTTGTCGGGCAGGGCGTCCCGTTTGCCCAACTGTTGATCCCGGACGGTTTGGGGGAGGCGCTGGCGGTGATTCCGATGGTCGTGCGAGGGCAGCAATTGGCAGTTGCCACCACACTGGCCCTGGGAATGAACCCGGACGCACCGCAGGGGCTCAACAAAGTCACCGCCACCCACTGAGTCAGGGCTGGGATCATCCGGGTTTAGGGTGAGGCATGACTTCGACTCAGCCCCAAGCCGGCCACCTCACCGAAAAGCAGTTCGTCGCGGACGGTTCAGCCCAGTGGCTCGAGGATTTGATGCAATGGCTGGCCATCCCGTCGGTCAGTGCCGACCCGGATCATCATCCGGACGTGGCCGCCAATGCCCAATATCTGGCACAAGCACTGCGACGTATCGGGCTTCCCACGGTGCAGGTCTGGGATGAAACGGCGGCACTGCCGGCAGTGTATGCACATTGGCCGAGCGAGGATGCCGATGCGCCGCACATTGTGGTTTATGGCCACCACGATGTGCAACCGGCGGACGGGGTTGAAAGATGGACCCATCCACCGTTCGAGCCGCGCATCATCGACGGGGTGCTGTACGGACGTGGATCCAGCGATGACAAGGGAAATATCTTCATGCACCTGCTGGGATTGCAGGCTCACCTGGCTGCAACCGAGCGGACCAGTCCGGCTGTCCATCTCACCCTTTTCGTCGAGGGTGAGGAGGAATCCGGTTCTCCGCATATTTCCGAGCTGCTCAACGCGCATCGGGCGGAGCTGGACGCCGACCTCGTGGTGGTCAGCGACACCGGCATGATCAGTGCCGAATATCCGAGTGTCTGCGTCGGCATGCGCGGCATGGTCAGTGGTGAGTTGCACGTGCACGGGCCGGATATCGACCTGCACTCGGGCGCATTCGGTGGTGCGGTGGCAAACCCGATCACTGAACTCGCGCGGTTGATCGCCGCACTTCACGACAACGACCGTCATATTGCGATTCCCGAGTTCTACGACGGGGTTATCGAACCGACCGCCCAGGAGCGGGCTTTCACGGCCACCACCCCGTTCGACGAGGCCGCCTGGCTCGCCGGGCCGGCCCAGTCACGCGCGGCCGTCGGCGAAGCCGGCTGGACCACCTTGGAACGAATCGGGGGACGGCCGACCGCTGAGGTCAACGGGATTTGGGGCGGGTACACCGGGCCGGGTGGAAAGACGATCGTTCCGACCGATGCTTACGCCAAACTCACCTTTCGACTTGTCGGCCGCCAAGACCCCGCCCACACCCAGCGCATCGTCACCGAGTTCT
>JBBSUU010000461.1:0-3049 GCA_038234115.1 Mycobacteriales bacterium | reverse complement strand
AGACCCGCCAACCACCTCAAACCACGGTGCATCCGGGCTTAGTACCCCAGGTTACGCAGTCGGGGCAGGACCTCTTCGCCGTACAGGGTCAGGAAGCGAGCCTGATCCGGGCCCGGGGCGTGGAACACCAGGTGCCGGAAACCCAGATCCAGATAGTGCTGGATGCGCTGCACATGCTCATCGGCATCGGTGGACACGATCCACCGCGACGCCGCCCGTTCCACCGGCAGCGCATCGGAAAGCCGCTGCATCTGGATCGGATCTTCGACACCGGTCTTCTCCTCCGGCGACAACGCAAGCGCAGCCCAGTATCTGGTGTCGTTCAGCGCACGGTCGGCATCGTGATCGAAGGACACCTTCGTCTCCATCAACAGATCCAGGTCGTCCAACGTGCGGCCGGCTTTGGCGGCGCCGTCGGCCAGGGCCGGCATCAAAGTGTCGCGATACAGGCTGTCCGCTTTGCCGGAGGTGGTGATGAAACCATCCCCCACCCGTCCGGCCATCCTGGTGGCGGCCGGGCCGGATGCTCCGATGTAGATCGGCACCGGTGTCTCCGGCCGGTCATAGATCGTCGCGTTGTGAGTTTGGTAGTAGGTGCCCTCGAAGCTGACCCGTTCCTCGGTCCACAGGGTGCGGATCAACGTGATCGCTTCCTTCAACCGGGCGAATCGTTCCTTGCCATCGGGCCACTCGATGCCCAGCGGAACCTCGTTGAGCGATTCCCCTGACCCGACCCCGAGGATCACTCGCCCTGGGTACATCACCCCGAGGGTGGCAAAAGCCTGGGCAATCACGCCGGGGTGATAGCGGAATGTCGGGGTAAGCACCGAGGTACCCATGATGATCTTCGAGGTCCGGGCGCCCAAGGCACCCAGGAATGGGAGGGCTGCCGGTGCGTGACCGCCATCGTGTCGCCACGGCTGCAGGTGATCGGAGATGAACACCGAGTCGAATCCGGCCTGCTCGGACAGGACCGCATAGTCCAGCAGCTCTTTCGGCCCGAACTGTTCGGCAGAAGCCTTATATCCCAAACGAAGCGCCATCATGCTCCTTGTCAAAATGCAGCGGAAGAACTTCAGCGTTCAACCACTTCCGGTCTTCACCATACGACGAGCGGGCTGGGCTGCGATCTCGGGACCAAACCTGTCAGCTCTGAGCGGACGCCGATCGGGCCCTGGCGACCGCGTCGGCAACCACCGCTTCCACCTGATCGGCTTCGATCAAGAACCCATCGTGGCCGTACTCGGAATGCATGGTGATCAGTGGCCGGGCCGTCGGAGCAGCGGCCAACTCAGCTCCCAGGCAGGGCGGGAAGAGACGGTCGGAATCCACCACGGCGACCGTCAACTCTGCCTTGATCATTGCCAGTGCGGCGGCCAAACCACCTCTGCCACGGCCGATGTCGTGCGAATTCATGGCTTCGGTCAGGGTCAGGTAGGAGTTCGGATCAAATCTTCGCCCCAGCTTCGCACCGTGATACTGAATATAGGACTGCACCGCGAACCGCCCACCGGTCGCCGGGTCCTCATCCTCCTGGGCGTCCCGGCCGAAACGAGTGTTCAACT
Organism: Mycobacteriales bacterium; assembly: GCA_038234115.1. Lineage (GTDB taxonomy): Bacteria > Actinomycetota > Actinomycetes > Mycobacteriales > Nakamurellaceae > Nakamurella. The sequence goes on along the minus strand of JBBSUU010000461.1, from coordinate 1,484 downwards.
CGAACTGGCTCCGGTAGGTCATGTGGGCTATCTCACGCGCTATCGCCTGCCCGGCCAGCGGCCACTCGCCGCCGTAGTAGTCACCGCCGGCGAAATGCTGATCAGCTCGAATCGCCGCGAGTTGCGGTGTGGTCCAACCGATCTGGTCACCGCTGGCGTAGGCGCAGGTCGCGATGGCAATGGCAGCTTTGACCCGGTGCGGGTAACTGACCGCCCATTCCACCACCCGCATACCGCCCATCGAACCGCCGACGACGGCAAGAAAAGAGTCGATACCAAGATGATCGGCCAGTGCGGCCTCGGTGGCCACCTGGTCCCGGATGCTCACAGTCGGAAATCTGGACCCGAACGGTGTGCCGTCCGGCGCGATCGACGACGGTCCGGTGGTGCCCTGACAACCACCGAGAACATTCGGCGCGATGATGAACAGTTCATCGGTGTCCAGGGTGGCGCCGCGCCCGATCAGTCCTTCCCACCAACCCGGAGTGGGTTGCCCCTGGGCGGTGGGTCCGACAACATGGGCATCGCCGGTCAGCGCGTGCAACACCAGTACCGCATTATCCTTGGCAGCATTGAGCTTTCCCCAAGATTCGTAAGCCACCCGAACCTGCCGCAGGGCGACCCCGGACTCCAGTTCGATATCGCCGACGTCGGCAAACTGTCGCCAGGCGACCGAGGCGCCGGAATGCCAAATCGCCGAGGCCGGAACCAGCGAGTTATTGCTGCCCGATGGCTCGATCAGACCGGCGGTAGACAGCGCCGCCGGATCCGATCGACTGACGGACCGAGCCGGCAGCACAGGCTGGTTCCCCCGCGCGGTTGTGCGCCTCGCTCCGTTGAAGTTGTGTCCGGCAGACCCGGTGTCGGACGTACCGACACCGGGTGTCACCGAGCCGTATGGGCTACGAACCACGTTGATCAGCATGCCACTGCCGCGGGCTACCTTGGGGACCCCGTCAGATCCCGGCTGCTGCCGGGGTGGGGGTGGCGGGTTCGTCCTGGACGCCGGTGGCGGCATCTGAGGTGTCGGCCCCAGCGGCGGCAGCAGCGAATCCGGTTTCCAGATCGGCCAGTATGTCGTTGATGTGCTCGACACCAACTGCGAGCCTGATCAGCCCGGGGGTGACGCCGGCGGCGGCCTGTTCTGCGGGGCTCAACTGGCCGTGCGTCGTCGAGGCCGGGTGGATCACCAACGACCTGACGTCACCGATGTTGGCCAGGTTGGTGAACAGCTCCAGCGAGTCGCTGAACCGTTCGCCCGCTTCGACGCCACCCTTGATCTCAAAAGTGACAATGGCGCCGCCGCCGTTGGGCGCGTACTTCAGTTGCCGATCGTGCCATTTGCTCGATTCCAGACCGGGGTAGGACACCGATTCCACCGACGGGTGGCCGTCCAGGAAGTCGGCCACGGCCGCCGCATTGGTGACGTGGCGTTCCATCCGCAGACTCAGGGTCTCCACCCCCTGGTTCAGCAGGAAGGCATT
>JBBSUU010000460.1:0-3060 GCA_038234115.1 Mycobacteriales bacterium | reverse complement strand
GGTTGTCGTGCTGGTCCTGACCCGACTGGATGGTGCGATCGGCGTCGGACTGTGCGCGAGCCATGATCGCCTCCGCCGCAGCGGTGGCTTCCTCGACCCTGCGGTTTGCTTCCGCCTGGGCGCCGGCCACCGTGGCGTCGGCCTGGGCGCGAGCGCTGGAGACGGTGGCTTCTGCCTCGGCGCGAGCTCCGCTGACCTGGCGGGTCGCCTCGGCCTCGGAATCGGACAGTGTTTTCTCGGCGGTGGCGCGGGCGTCATTGATCATCTGATCGCGATGGTCGAGCACGTCCTGAGCGTCATCGACCTCACCGGGGATGGCGTCCCGGACGTCGTCCAACAAATCGAGCACATCACCGCGTGGCACCACACAGGAGGCCGTCATCGGAACTCCCCGCGCCTCCTCGACGATGGTCACCAACTCATCGAGAGCTTCGAAAACCCGGTACACGATGGGCACTCACCTTTCCGCGCAGCCGTATTCCCGCCTGCTTGACACACGTTTGTCGGTCCAGTCTCGCAAGCCGGGGCCGCTGTGACGGTGACGCCACGCTGGGCAGGTCGGATTTGCCATGCCCAGCAAGGCCACACCATGGTCAACTCCAATGTCGGCTCGGCTCGTTGAGCCGGTAACGCGGTGTGCCCTCGAAAAGTCCGAGGCGCCGAACAGTCTGCTTATGTTGTGCTGCGGCCCGGATTTGAAGGTCCGCAGCACGGCTCAGATCTTGCTTTGCATCGCCGTGTTCACCAGCTCCGGCAGCAGGTGCGACACGTCGCCGCCGTAGGTGGCCACCTGCTTGACAAGCGAGGACGACAGGAAGGAAAACTCCGGATTGGTCGGCATGAAGAGGGTGTCCACCCCGGTGAGTCGTTTGTTCATCTGGGCCATCTGGAGTTCGTAATCGAAATCCGACACCGCCCGGATCCCTTTGACGATCGCCGAGATCTCGTACTTGCGGCAGTAGTCGACCAGCAGACCGTGGAATGAGTCAACGCGAACGTTCGGCCACTCCTTGGTCGTTTGCCGCAGCAGGTCCTGTCGTTCCTCCACGGTGAACATGCCGTCCTTGTTGGGGTTGATCAACACGGCGACGATCAGTTCGTCGAACAGTCCCGCGGTACGACCGATGATGTCGAGGTGACCGAAGGTGGGCGGGTCGAAGGATCCAGGGCAGACGGCGCGGCTCATGGTGCGCGACCGTAGCAGAGCAGGGTGTCGCCATATTTTTTGGACCGCACACCCACCAGCGGATCCGGCCATTGCATTTCACCGGCCCGTTTGGGTCGCTCGACGATCAGATCGGCTTCGACATTGAGTAGGCCCCGATCATGCAGGGCTTTGAAAATGGCTGCCAGTTCAGCGGTCTCGAGCAAATAGGGCGGATCGGCCACGACCAGGTCGAACTTGGTGGCGCCCACCGCAGTAGCGGCGTACTCCAGCGCCGAAGCGGCCACCACGCGTACCGTTGTCGCCTGCAACGTGGCCACGTTGGCCCGGGCGGCTTCCAGCGCCTCCTTGTTGTTATCCACCAACACCACCGACGCGGCGCCCCGGGAAGCAAACTCCAGACCGAGAGCGCCGGACCCGGCAAACAGGTCGAGCACGCTGGCCCCCTGCAATGCACCGGCCGCCTGCAGCGAATTTGCCATTGCCGCCCGGACTTTCTCCGAGGTCGGCCTGGTGTGGGGTCCCGCTGGCGTCGTCAGCGTACGACCGCCCCAGACGCCGGCGACCACTCTGCTCATTGCTTCCCGCTCCCCTTCTTCCGCCCCCTTTACTGCCGCTGATCATTTCAGCACCACCAGCAGGTCACCACCTTCGACCTGCTGCACGTTGCCGATCGCGGTTCGGGTCACCACCCCGCCCTGTTGACTGGTGATCGAGGCCTCCATCTTCATCGCTTCGATGGTTGCCACCACCGCGCCCGGCTCGACGGTGTCGCCTTCATGCACCTGCAATGTGACCACTCCGGAGAACGGCGCGGCCACCTGGAGCGGGTCGGCCAGATCGGCGCGCTCAGCCACCGGCACATCGCTGGCGACCTTGCGATCCCGGATCTCCAATGGCCGGATCTGCCCGTTCAGGGTGGCCATCACGGTTCGCATGCCGCGCTCGTCAACCTCGCTGATGGCTTCGAGCCCGAGGTACAGTTCGACTCCCGGCTCCAACGAGATAGTATGCTCCACACCTTGTTTCAGTCCGTACAGGTACTCCGGAGTCGGCACCACAGACAGGTCGCCGAACTCCTCTCGGTTGGCCCGGAACTCTTTGTCCGGGCCGGGAAAGAGCAGCCGATTGAGCGTCTGGCGCGGATTCTGCAGCAGGGCCACGGTGTCTGTTTCGGAAAGGTCAGCAGCCGGCGCCTTGTGCTGGCGTCCGGCCAACGCCTTGGTACGGAACGGTTCCGGCCAGCCACCCGGCGGGTCTCCCAGATCGCCGGAAAGGAATCCGATCACCGAGTCCGGAATGTCAAAGCGACCCGGATCGGCCTCGAATTCGGTCGGGCCGACACCGGCACCTACCAGGTGCAGGGCGAGGTCTCCCACCACTTTCGAGGACGGCGTCACTTTGACGAGTCGGCCGAGCATCCGGTCGGCCGCGGCGTAGACAGCCTCGATCTCCTCGAATCGGGTGCCCAGACCCAGTGCCATCGCCTGTTGCCGCAGATTCGAGAGTTGGCCACCCGGAATTTCATGGGTGTAGACCCGACCGGTGGGCGCGGTCAGGCCGGATTCGAAGGGCGCGTAGACCGAACGCACCGCTTCCCAGTAGGGCTCGAGGTCGTTGACAGCCTGCAACGACAGGCCGGTTTCCCGCTCACTGTGATCGGTTGCTGCCACCAGCGCCGACATCGGCGGCTGCGAGGTGGTGCCGGCCATCGGAGCCGAAGCCACATCCACGGCATCGACACCGGCCGCCGACGCGGCCAGGTAGGTGGCCAGCTGACCGCCAGCGGTGTCATGGGAGTGCAGGTGGACCGGTAGGTCAAAGTTTTCCCGCAGGGCCATGATCAGCGTTCGAGCCGCCGGCGCCCGCAAAAGACCGGCCATATCCTTGACGGC
>JBBSUU010000459.1:0-3065 GCA_038234115.1 Mycobacteriales bacterium | reverse complement strand
TGAGTCGGGCAGGCCGGGTGCCTTGACCAGCGAGTTGGCCACATCCACCCGGAAGCCATCAACGCCACGATCCAGCCAGAACCGCAGCACTGAAACAAATTCAGCTCGGACTTCCGGATTGTCCCAGTTGAAGTCCGGCTGGCGGGAATCGAACAAGTGCAGGTACCACTGACCGGGGCTGCCGTCACCGTTCGTGGTCCTGGTCCAGGCGTCCCCACCGAAAACGCAGGGCCAGTTGTTCGGCGGCAACTCCCCGTTTTCGCCCCGGCCGTCCCGGAAGTGAAAGCGCCCGCGTTCGGGACTGCCCGGCTGCGCGGCCAGCGCGTCCTGGAACCAGACATGCTCATCCGAGGAGTGGTTGGGCACCAGATCGACGATCAGCTTCAGGCTCAGGTCGTGTGCGGTGCTGAGCAGTCTGTCGAAATCGGCCAGATCCCCGAAAAGCGGATCGACATCGCGATAGTCCGAAACGTCATAGCCACCATCGGCCTGTGGCGATTTGTAGAACGGGGACAGCCAGATGGCATCCACCCCCAGCTGGGCAACGGCCTCCAACCGCCCGGTGATACCGGCCAGATCCCCAATGCCATCGCCATTGTCATCAGCAAAGGATCGCGGATAGATCTGGTAGACGACCGCCTCACGTCGCCAGTCACCGGCGGTGGTGGGGGTGGGAATGATGGTGGGATCGGAGTCCGGAGTCTCCTGCGAGTCCGTGACCTCACCGGAATCGACGTTTGCCAGGCGACTGTCCGGATCGTCTTCCCTGGTGTCAACTACCGAGTTCTGCACCGGCGAATAACTGACATTCGGAACACTCATCTGTGGGCGACTTCCTTCACGGTTGCGGACAACTGTCTCGAGCGCTTGGTTCGACGACAGGATCAGCCTACCCAGCTGCCTTTGACGCCCTTGAAGACGATGGAAGACTTGCACGGGTGACCTTTCCCAGGACGACAATTGCCCAGCTCTCACGGTGAGTGGCTACGAGCTTGTATTGGTGCCCGCCGCCGAGGCCAGGTGGCTGCTGGAAGGAGGCCGTCCCGATGACGGTTCCTGGAGCCCGCAGTACCCGATGGACGGCGATCAGCGCGCCGCCGGCGGGTATCTGGACCGGTTGGTCAACACCGGTCAGAGCAGTGACATCTTCGGCTACTACCAGGTTGTCCTGGACTCAGTCGTTATTGGTGGCGCCGGTTTTCATGGTCCGCCCATCCTCGGCGTGGTTGAGATCGGCTACGGCATCGTGCCTGCCGCTCGCAGTCGGGGAGCGGCTTGCGCAGCGTTGCTCGCTTTGATCGAGATTGCCCGCGGCGCCGGGGTGGAGTTGGTGACGGGCAATGCCGACGTAGCCAACCTGCCGTCCCAGGCGGTGATGTCGAAAGCGGGAATGCAATCCGATGGCCTGAGCCCGGACCCCGCAGGGGATTTGATGGCGCATTTTTCGATCGAACTCCACAAGGGGCGATGATCTGCCCGATCGTCGATTATCGACTGCACTGGCGTCACCACGATGAGCGTGCGAAATCCGATCCGGGCGTTGCTGGCCGGCAAAGTGCTGGGCAACACGGTGTTGGCGATGGGAAAGATCATCCTACTGGCCGGTGCGATACTGATCGGGTTGCAGGTCAGTGGGGGTAGCGACCTGTTCACCGCGGAAGTGATAACAAAGATCGGTACCGCGTTGGCCTGGTTCATTCCGTTCTTTCTGGCCGGCTTCCTGGTGCTCGCCGGTTTGTGGGCGGTGGGCGGTGGCCGGCGCGCCGGTTGCCATGCCGGTGCGGATGTTTGCTGGCAACATTGCAGTCTGGGAGCCGATGGTTTCGCTGGTGTTGGTCGTGCTGACGGCGATCGCGCGCGTGGGCGAGTTCATTTCTCGCCCGGCCTGGTTGGGTAGGACCCCCCTCGTCTGGGTACAGCAGCCGGTTAGGGAAGGTCGGTGTTTGAAATGATTCCGGCGGTGCCGGGTAACCTATCGGGGGCGGACAACCGTCCCAGTTCTGCGGAGGCGCGAAATATGACTGTGGCAGAGATCATCCTTGCCGTTATTGCGGCGGCATTCGTGGTGTTGGTCGTGGTCGCGGTGAGCACTCTGATCAAACTGGGCAAGACCCTGGAGGTTGCTCGCAAGACGATGGAGACGACCCAGAAGGACACCCGACCGATCATCCGCAAGGCCGATTCCACCCTTGCTCTGATGAACACCAACCTGTCAAATATCGCCGGCGTCACCGGTGCGGCGAAGTCGGTCAGCGCTAACGTCGCCGGATTGGTGGGCGTCACCGCCGCCACCTTGGGCGGACCGCTGGTCAAGGGTGCGGCCTTCACCTACGGCGTCCGGAAGGCCATCTCGGCGAAGTCCGCCGCCAAGGCTGCCAAGATTGTCAAGAAGGGACGCGGCAAGTGAAGCGGACCTTTTACCTGGCGGTGGGAACCGCAGTAGGGGTGGCGCTCACCCGGCGCAGTCGGAGGGCCAAGGAAGTGCTCCAGACTTCGCTGACCCCCACCTCGATGGCCGGGGAAATTGCTGACGCCATCGCGGAGCTGGGTAATGCGGTCGGATCCTTCGCGGCCGACGTCCGTGCCGGCATGCGAGAGCGAGAGGCGCAGTTTGTTGCCGTCATCGATGAGGCGAGTGGCGCAATGGTGATGTCACCACCGGAGCTAGCAGGTCCGCAGCCCCGGCATGCCATCGATTCCGTCGACGGCCGAGCTACCCGTCGTCGCTGACCAGACCTGTTTTCCGGTCGGTTCCAGTGACGTCCGCACCCCCGGCCAGCTCGTCAACGAACCATTTTCAGATACAGGGAACACCCATGCAGACGCTCGAAATTCGCCAACGATTCCTGGACTACTTCGCGAAAAACGGCCACACGGTTGTGCCGTCGGCCTCACTGATCAGCCAGGACCCGACCGTGCTCTTCACCATCGCGGGGATGGCTCCTTTCAAGCCATACTTCCTCGGCCAACAGACACCTCCGTTTCCGCGCGCAACCAGTGTCCAAAAATGTGTCCGGACCTCCGATATCGACACTGTCGGGATCACCACCATGCACAACACCTTC
>JBBSUU010000458.1:0-3068 GCA_038234115.1 Mycobacteriales bacterium | reverse complement strand
GGCTGCAGAAGCTTTAGCGGATACGACTTTCGGGTCGACACCCCGATCGTCCTCCCAGGCCACGTTGTAGGTCATCATCCGAGAGGCGAACAGATCAGTGGCGCAGTCGGCAAGCATGAACTGAATGGCCTGAAAATCGGCGATCGGTTGCCCGAACTGAACCCGTTGTTTCGACCACTCGATGGCCTCGTCGATTAGTCGGGCCATCGGCCCGAGGCACCTGGCTGCGGTCATGATCCGGCCGTTACGCAGCCAATCTCGGGCTAGGTTGAAGCCTTGTCCTGGCTCTCCCAGAACGTTGGCCGGCTCGATCCAGCAGTCATCGAACACGAGCTCAGCCTGCCGATACCCGCGGTGCCCCATGGTCTTATGTACCTGCCCAACGGAAAATCCGGGCGTACCCTTCTCCACGAGGAAGGCTGTGATTCGGTCTGCTGAAGCTTCCGGATGGGTGACGGCGAAGACGATGGCAAAGTCCGCTGAATCGCCGTGGCTGATGAATCGCTTACGCCCGTTGAGCCGCCACCGGCCGTCGATCAACTCGGCGTGGGTTTTAATACCTGCGGCATCTGAACCGGTGTCGGGTTCAGTGAGTGCGAAACAATCCTGCTTGTCACCGACGATGCATGGATAGAGGAATTTCACTCGTTGCTCCTCGGTGCACGCCAGAAGGATGTTAGAAGCCCCCGGGATGGTGCTAGAGGACACTCCGCCAAGGGCGCGCGAGACTTCTTCGGTGATCAGCACCTGGTCGAGGCAACTGAAACCGCCGCCGCCCACCTCTTCGGGCATTCCAAGGGCGTTCAGGCCGATCTTGACACTCTTGGCCCGTAGCTCTCTTTCCACGTCCTCGGGCAGCCCGTCGTGTTCCTCGACATGGTCCTCCCATGGCATCAGTTCGTTCTTGACGAACTTGCGTACAACCGAGCGGAACTCGGTCATCTCTTCTGAAATCGCGAAATCCATTACAGGTCATCCCCCTTCTTGGGCGGAAGATTCCGCCGTGACGATCAGGGCGTCCAGCGCGGTCACGCCAGTTGCCGAAACAAGCAACGGGTTGATATCAATCTCGGTTACCCGGTCCAGGTCAGCGAGCAGGTGACCAACCTGAATCACGGCCCGCACCAAAGGTTCCAGGTCAACGGCATCGCTTCCGCGGTAGCCGCGGAGCAGGACGTGCACCTGGAGTCCCGTGAGAACCTGACGAACCTGATCGGCATCGAATGGCCACAGCAACCGCCCGGCATCGGATATCAGCTCAGTCAGTACACCTCCAGCGCCGATCACGACAAGTGGTCCAGCTGCATCGTTGCGGCCACCGAGGATCAGCTCGACCCCTTTAGCACTGGCCATCTGCTCGATGCGGACACCACGAACGGCTGCTCTTCCGACAACGGCGGCCGCGCGGGTGTTTATGAGGTCGTAGGCCTGCGCCACATCTTTCGCGCCGGTGAGGCCGACAATGACACCGCCGATATCACTTTTGTGAGCCAGTGAGTCAGCCACAATTTTTGCTACCACCGGATAACCGAGTGAATCGGCCAAGCTAACCGCGGTGTCCCGATCGGCTGCTAGGCCGCCAGCAGGTACCGAGATTCCATAGGCTGTAAGTATTTGCTTCGATTCGGTTTCTGGGATGACTCCGGCAGGCAGTGTTGAAAGCACTGCGCGGGCCGCCTCGGCGTCACCACCGCCCTCGGACTGTGGCCGCCTGGGATGTCGACGAGCTCGCTTTCCGATCAGGCCAATGGCGCGTAGTGCCGGTCGAAGGCCAGCCAGCAACTCGATGCCATGCTGTTTGGTCAATTCAGCCATCGCCGGTGAGGTATCGGTCGTCGTTGTGATGAGGGCAACCGGTACATCGAGTTCAGCGCTGGCTTTTGCCGCGCCGGAGATCATTTCCACCCAGCCGGCGGCGACCGGGTCCCCGCCGAGCGACGGCGAATCCCCGACGAACGCAACTACATCGACACCCTTGCAACGACCGAGGGCAGCCGTCGAGGTCTGGTAGATGTCATGTTGCCCCCACCCACCAGCAGTCAGGTCGAACGGGTTACTCACGCTTCCATAGGAGGGCACCAGCGTCTCGAGGGCACCTGTAGTCACCGGGTCCAATTCAGGAAGGTTTACTTCTGCCTCTTCGGCTAGGTCGGCTATCAGCCCACACTCGCCACCAGAGCTGGCGAAGATGCCGAGTCCGGTTCCGCGGGGCCGAACCGGCGCGGCGAGCAAGGTACAGACCGCGGTCATTTCGTCCAAGTCGTCCACCCGGATTACACCGGTCTGAGCGAACAAAGCATCATAGGCCGCATCGCTGCCGGCCAACGTTCCGGTGTGCGCAAGAGTCAACCGCCCACCGCGACTGGATCGTCCCACCTTGAGAACCACCAGGGAGACATCTTTTTCGGCCGCCTGCAGGGCAAGGTCCCGGAAGCGCGGGACGTCAGACAGGCCCTCGATGATGAGCCCGATGACCCTTATCTGGGGGTCGGTGAGGTACCAGTCAAGGCAGTCGGTGACGGTGGTAACTGCTTGGTTGCCTGCGGATACCGCATAGGCCGGTGACGGCAACCGACCGGAGTTCATCAAGGTCAGGGCCATATTGCCGCTCTGCGCAGCCAATGCCAGAACGCCGTCGCCATGAGCGTGATCGAACGGCATGGAGATGCCCCAGAGCGCACACTTACCTCGATAGCTAATGGCACCAAGACAGTTGGGTCCCACTAGCTTCAACCGGTCGCCGCAGGCTTGAACCAGCCGTTGCTGCAAAAGCTTACCGCCGGGCCCAAGTTCAGCAAAGCCACTGCCGTAGACCACGCCCGCTCCTACACCGAGGCGGCCCGCTTCAGCTGCTACTGCCGGCACGGCTGCTGCCGGCACCGCAATGGCCACCGCGTCGGGCACGCCGGGGAGATTGCTCAGGGACGGGAAAGCTGGCGTACCGTCAACTTCGGTCAGCGTCGGGTGCACCACCCAAAGGTCCCCCTGGAAGCCAACTCCCCGCAGGTTCTGCAGGGTGGTGAGTCCGTAGCCCCCCTTGGGTGAGGCGCCAACGACGGCAACACTCT
>JBBSUU010000457.1:0-3075 GCA_038234115.1 Mycobacteriales bacterium | reverse complement strand
CGGCCGAGCAGGGCCGGCGGGGTCAGATCGTGCAGAATCAGATCATGCCCGGCGATATCGACCAGGGAGCAACCTATTTCGCCGCTGAGAAACTCCATAAGGTCGCCGTCCGTGGCCGGACCAACTCCCCACAGCGGTAGCAGGTGCTGCTGGGGGTTCAGCTTCAACCCGTTGGGGTTGACACCACGATCCAGGTGCGGTGCCAACTGGGGGATCCGCAGTAACGGGCGGTCGATCTTCACCGATAGTGATGTGCCATCAAACAATGTCACTCGTCCGGCGAGGCCAAGGTCGCGATCGAGCCAGGAGTTCCACAACGTGCCGCCGTAGACCTCGATGCCTATCTGCTGCCAACCCGCGCTACCGGTGTCCGGACGGGGCTTGACCTTGAGCACGGGAGAGTCGGTGTGCGCAGCCAGAATTCGCAGACTCGTCGTGGAGGTGACGCCCTCTGGTAGCCACCAGGCAATTACCGTTCCATCGACCACGAGGTAGTGCCCGCCGGGCGTTGACTCCCACGGTTGCGCGAGGTGTTGGCGCACGAATCCGGCTGTCTCCAGTCGTCGCGAGGACTCGGCGGTGACATGCAACGGCGTGACACCCGCGGCGATGAAATCAGCAAGATCCAGCGCAACCGCGGTTCGGTCCTGTGTCACGTCGTTGCTCCCATTCGTTTGGTCATCAGGCCCACCCTATGCCGGGTCCGCGAGGGGTCTCGACAAGCCCGACGGACCATCGGGGCGCTCGATCAACCAAGTCGGACGGGGGACAGGGATACTGCCCGGAAGCTGGACAAGAGCGCCGCTTTGACAGTCCACGCTGAATGTTGTGACGGCATCAGAATCTTGAAGCGCGCAGTACAGCCGGTCGCCGCGCAGCAGCAGATGACGGGGCCACCGGCCACCGGCCGGCACTTCACCGGTCAACGTCAATTCGTCATTGCTGACCAAGACAATTCCGATGGTGTCGCGACCACGGTTGGCGATGTAGGCAAACCGGCCGTCCTCCGACAGCACGATCTCACTCGGGTAATTGCCTTCCGGTGTGCCCAGAGTGCTTGGGATGCTGCGTATCCAGGTCAGTTGACCATCGTCGGCGCCGGCATACCAACTCACGGTGGAGGACAACTCGTCGGAGACCAGCAGACCCGCAAGATGAAATGCAGCATGGCGTGGTCCCGCACCGGGCGTGGTCCGCGCGCTCCAGAGTGGCAACCGCAGCATGACGCCGGAAGTGGGGTCCAGCCGGAAACCGTGGAGCTCGTCCGCACCCAAATCGCATACCACCCAAACGTTTTCGGCCGGATGCCGGACAGCCTGATGAAAATGTGAGGACTCCTGTCGCCCGGCGACTGGGCCGGCGCCGGGAATCTCCACCAGATCAGTGATCTCACCAGGCACTCCGTCAACCAAGCGCCGCACCATCAGAGTGGAGCTACTGTAATTGGTAATCAGCAGGAAGCTGCCGCGGGGATCTACTGCCAAGTGGCAGGGTTCCACGCCGCCGCTGGAAATCCGGCTCAGCAGGTCCAGGCCGTCGTCCGTCATCCGAAACGTGACGACCTCGCCGCCGTTGGCCGTTGAGGTGGCGAACAGGGTGTCTTTGAATGCGGCGAGAGCAAGCACTCCCGGAATCTGAGCGCTCGAGGCTTGCCCGGCTTGCTGATCGGTGAGGGCGAGGATGCTCCCCGGCTGCTCGGAGGCCACCAACAGTCGCGGCGAAGCGGCTGATTGAGCTGCCGCAGATCCTTCTTCGACGGATTTATCCACCCGGGCAACCTTGCCTTCCTTTGCGACCACCGATTTGCGACCACCGAGTTCCCGGCGCCGGGAGCTACTCGACCCAGGTCCCTGATGGTGGGTTGTTAAATCTATCGCGGGCGCGGGCCACCGGTGGCGGTCCATGTTCGGTAACACCTTTAACCAGCAAGCAATGGCACCGCAACCTCGGCGTCCGTAGGAAGGGTTTGCCCAGGGCAGGAGTCCAGGATGCCCACGATCGCGTCCTTCTCGGCGGCGGTCACCCACAGTTGGTACCTGGCCTTGACAGCGATTTGCCGGGACACATATTCACATCGCACCGCGACGTTCGAGGGTAACCAGGTGGCCGCGTCACCGGCACCCTTGGACTGGTTGGCCGTGCCGTCCACCGCCAGCAGATTCAGCGGATCGTTTGCGAGGTTCTCCCGCTGCGCCTGAGACAGCAATTGAGCCCCCTTTTGCCAGCTATCGGACAGCGCGACGACGTGGTCGATCTGGATCAGCGCCGAGGTGTCCTGCCCACGCAGAAAATCAATGATTTTCCCGGTGTAAGGGTCCAGCAACACTCCGGTCAGCACCGCGCAACCACCGGTGCCCGGTTTGAGTTGGAGGTCGGTCAAATCCCGACGCAGGATGTCCTCCCGCGTTCGGCAGCCGTTGTGGCCGCCGTTGACGGTGACATCATCGATCCACGCATCGCCGAAAAGGGCCCGCAGATAACCAGTTTTCGGTGCTCGACCCTTCACCGCAAGACTGTTGAGCACTGTCAGCGCTGCGACCCCGCTAGTTGGTTCGACATCGTTCGAGGGGAAAACAGGAAAGCTCGGTGTCGCCATGCTGGGAAAGGCGCCGGCGGTCGTGCTTCCAACGGTCGATGCCGAACCAGCGGCAGGTGGCTCGGCAGTGGATGATCCGGCCGCAGCCGCAGCCGCAGCCGCAGCAGATTCAGCTGAATCAGTCCGAATGGAACCGGCCGCGGTGGAGCCAGTCTCGGTGAAACCAGCCGCGGTCGAGGCGGCCGGTGATTGCTCCGTTGCTGATCGCAGCCCCGCGGTGGCATCACATCCGGATAGCAGTACAGCGAGCCCCAGAGCCGCAGCGGCCACGCGGATTCTGAACAAAGCTGCCCTCAAAGACGAGTGTCGACGGATCTATCGTTCTCGATTATCTCACCCCTGACCGACAATGCCTGGGATTTCTTAGTTTTCGCAGCCGACGCCGTCATTGTCCCGGTCGAACTTGTCCTTGAATCCGGGCTGCCCGCGATAAATTGGTGCCGCACCAGCTGCTTTGACCTCAGAGCAATTGGCGTAGT
>JBBSUU010000456.1:0-3081 GCA_038234115.1 Mycobacteriales bacterium | reverse complement strand
GCGTCTCGCTCGACTGATGCGTCCGTAATCGTGGTGGGTTCGGTACCCACTTGAGACTTCTTCGGCCGTGGTTCACAGAGTTTCCCGCTACCTTGGAAGTTGCGTTGTGCTCGGGGGAGTTTTCCACCCCTGCCGACCGTGACCCAACAATATGTGTGGAGATTCCTGTGGCTGATGGTTTCAAGCGGACCAGCATGTTCAAACGTCGTCGATGGATGGGTATTACGGCCGTCAGCGCTGCGCTGACGCTGGTGCTGAGTTCTTGTGCCGCCAGCGGTGGAGAGGTGATCGTCACCGAGGTTGTGACACAGAACCCGCAGGCTGCCTCCCCGGCCCCCAATCAGGTAACCGTGCCGGGCACCGCTGACGCCGCACCCACCTCGGCTCCAGACCCATCCACCGCAGTTCCCACCGCCCCGGGTTCCAGCGTCAACATCATCACCACCCCTAACTTTGGATCGGTCGACCTGGCGCCCACCACCCCGATCTCGGTGACGGTGTTCAATGCCGATATCACCAACATGGTGATGACGGGCGCCGACGGCTCGGCGCTGACCGGCGCAGTTTCCGCCGATGGGTCCACCTGGACCTTGGGCCAGAAGTTGGCTTACGCCCAGACCTACAACTTTGCCGGTACCGCCACCGGGACCGATGGCATCGAGGTCCCGATCCAAGGCCAGATGTCCACCGTCGCTCCGACTGAATTCAACCGGGCCGGGATCAACCTGAATGAGGGTTCGACCTACGGTGTTGGCTCGCCCATCACCATCACCTTCAGCGGCCCCGTCACCGACCGAGCGGCTGTCGAGCGCAACCTCTCGGTGACCACCGACAAGGGAGTCATCGAGGGTTCCTGGGGTTGGTTGCAGGATGAGGACATTGACGGCACCGGCGTGATGCGGTCACAGGTGCACTTCCGGACCAAGGATTACTGGCCGGGTAACACCAATGTGACGCTGACCGCCAACTTGTACGGCGTCAACTTCGGTGGGTCCTGGGGTCAGGAGGACATCGTCCGGAACTTCAAGATCGGCCGCGATCTGCGGGTTGAGGCCGATGTGAACAGTTTTCGCCTGAAGGTTTACGTCGACGGCCAACTGACCAACGACTTCCCGGTCTCCTACGGCAAGGCCACGGACCCGGCAAGAGCCACCCGCAACGGCGTGCACATCGTTCAGGAGCATTACGAGACCTTCGATATGTGCAACACCCAGTTCAACTATTGCGGTGTAAAGGTCAAGTGGGCCACCCGGATCAACAACAACGGTGAGTTCATCCACGAGAACAACAGCACCATTCCGCAACAGGGTAAGGCCAACGTTTCGCACGGTTGCGTGAACATGAGCGAGGCGAACGCGAAGATCTTCTATGACATGTCGATCTACGGTGACCCGGTCAATGTGACGAACAGTAATGGTCCATCCCTCGGGCCGGCGGACTTCAATTACGACTGGTCCTACAGCTATGACCAGTGGAAGGCACTCTCCGCTCTGTGAGTCAGGCCCCTGTTCGCCGGGTGGCAGCGATCTCGCTGCACACCTCTCCGTTGGCGCAGCCGGGACCCGGTGACGCCGGCGGGATGAATGTTTATGTTGATCAGACTTCGCGGCGGTTGGCAGCCCGCGGTATCGAGGTCGAGATCTTCACCAGGGCAACATCTTCTGAGCTGCCGCCGGTGGCCGAACTGGCGCCGGGGGTACTGGTCAGGCACATCGTCGCCGGTCCGTTCGAGGGCTTGGACAAGAACGACCTGCCCGGCCAGCTATGCTCTTTCGCCGCCGGGGTGATGCGAGCGGAAGCCCGTCGCGAGGTGGGGTACTACGACCTGATCCATTCGCACTATTGGCTCTCCGGCCAGGTCGGTTATCTGGCCAAGGATCGCTGGGGGGTGCCGTTGGTGCATACGGCGCACACCTTGGCCCGGGTGAAAAATCTGGCCATGGCGCAGGGTGACAGCCCGGAACCGGCCGGCCGGGTATTCGGTGAGGATCAGGTGGTTGCGGAGGCGGATCGCCTGGTGGCCAATACCGACGCCGAAGCCGCTGACCTGGTCAAGCTCTATGGGGCCGATCCCGCTCGGGTCGACGTGGTCTCCCCCGGGGTGGACACCGACATCTTTGTGCCGGGGGACAAAGCCGATGCCCGTCGCCGTTTCGGGTTTGCCGCCGACGAGCTGGTGATCACCTTTGTCGGCCGCATCCAGCCTCTCAAGGCGCCTGACGTCTTGATCAGGGCAGCGGCCGTACTGTTGTCGCGCCATCGGGACCGCAACTGGCGAATCGTGATCGTTGGTGGTGTTTCCGGGACCGGCCGGGCCAGGCCGCATTCGTTGGCGGACCTGGCCCAATCATTGGGCATCGCTGCGCAGGTGACCTTCTTGGAACCGATGAATCCTTCGGACCTGGTACAGATCTATCGGGCGTCGGACACGGTGGCGGTTCCCAGTTACAACGAGTCGTTCGGGTTGGTCGCCCTGGAAGCGCAGGCCAGCGGCACCCCCGTGGTGGCGGCTGCGGTCGGCGGGCTCACGGTCGCCGTGGCCGACGGTGTCTCCGGTGTTCTGGTCAACGGGCATGACGCCGGTGACTGGGCCGGGGCCTTGGCATCGGTGGTCCTGGACAGACCACGACACGCGTTGTTGGCAATGGGAGCCGCACCGCATGCCGCCCAGTTTTCCTGGGAGGTGACGGTTGATGGTTTGATGACGAGCTATCAACGGGCAATTTCCGGTTTGGTGACGACAGGGGTAGCGCTGTGAGTTCCGAGACACCATCGGCTTCCGAAATACCCAAGACACCTGCGGCTGCGGAAAATTCTGCAGCATCCGTGGCCGCGGTGATCCAAGCGGCGTTGACCGAAGCGGGCGTCGAGTTCAGCCAACCCGAACCGGACGCCTATCTGCTGACCCTGCCGGGGGAGCGGCGCTATCGGACTTTGGTGTGGTTGCTGATCGGTGACCACGAACTGCTCATCGAGTCCTTCGTCTGCCGTAAACCGGATGAAAATCTTGATGGCGTCTATCGTTTTCTGCTGCAACGCAACTCGAAGCTCCGATCCGTGGCCTACTGCCTGGACAACGTC
>JBBSUU010000455.1:0-3093 GCA_038234115.1 Mycobacteriales bacterium | reverse complement strand
GACGTCGGCACCCAGTTCCAGCGGACGACACACCACTGGTGAGGTGAAGGTGCTGTCCACCACGGTGATCAACCCGTGCTCTCTGGCCACCGCGGACATCCCCGGGATATCAGCCACATTGGTCATCGGGTTGGAGATCGTCTCCAGATAGAGCACTTTCGTATTCGGCTGAATCGCAGCCCGCAGCGCGTCCAGATCTGTTCCCGGGATCTCGGTGAAGGTGACCCCCCAGCGCATTGTCAGGTCGGCGAAGAGCGCCATCGTCCCGCCGTAGAGCGATTCCTGGATGACGACGTGGTCACCGGCTTCCAGCAGGGAGCACATCGCCACGGTGATGGCGCCCATCCCGGACGAGGTGGCCACCGTGTTGATCGCCCCTTCCAATCCGGAAACCGCCTGCTCGAGAGCTCGCACGGTCGGATTGCCCACCCGGGAGTAGGCGTAGGCACCGCGCGGGTCCCCCAAAGCGTCCCGGATTGCCTCCGCGCTGTCGAAGGCAAAGACCGATGTTTGGTAGATCGGTACCGAGATCGGTCGACCCTGAACATTTTGCGGGATCGGGGGGTGCACGACCCTGGTGGACAGACTTTGAGCGGGGGTTTCAGTCACCCGTTCATAGTCCACCATTACCAGTACTTCCGTGCGGCGGGGTGGTACCCGGATGGGGTCAGGCGTCTCGCTCGAAACCTTTCACATCACGGCCGGCCGCGTGGATCTGGGCGCGACCCACATTGCCGATCATGACCGGTGGGGCAGTGGCTGGTCAGTGGGGCGCCGGCCGGTTGTCAGCTCTTGAGCAACTCCTCCAAAGCGGCGGCGGCGGCAAAGCCGCCAAGTCCGGAGACGCCACCGCCTCTCCGAGACCCGGCGCCGGCCAGCAAAATTCGCTGGCTATCGGCCACCGAGACACCCTGCTGTTCGGCCGGGGTTTGCGCAGACTCGTCATCCTCCAACCACGGCCAGGAAAGATCGGCGTGGAAGATATTGCCCCCCGGCATCCCCACCGATGCTTCAACATCCAGTGGTGAGGCGATATCGACGCACAGCAAACCCGTTTCGTCTCGGGCCAAACAGTCTTCCAACGGATCGGCCAAGTGCTTTTGCAGGGAGGCCAGCGCCGCCGCGGCCACCCTTGTCTTCATCCCCTCATGATCGGCCTGATAGTTCGAAACAGGGGTGTGCAGACCGAAAAGGGTAAGCGTATGGGCGCTTTCGCCGTTGAGAATGGATGGGTCGCTCAGCGAGTGACAGTAAACCTCGGACGGCAAAAACGCCGGCACCTGACCCGCGGCGGCCAGTTGGTAGGCCTCCTCCAACTGTTCGTAACCCTCCTCCAGGTGGGTGGTGCCGGCGAAGGCGGTATAGGCGTCGACGCCGGACTTCATCGCCGGGAGTCGGTCCAGCAGCATATTGATCTTCAATTGCGCACCAACGGGTTTCACTGATTCCCGGCCACGCCAACGATCTACCAAAGACGGAGCGACGGCGGCCAGCACGTAGGCACCCTCATATTCGACGGTGCCGCCGCGGGCGGTCTCACCGGACACAACAACGCCCCGGTTGTCCTCATCGATACTGTCCACTTCGAACCCGGTGTGGATTTCCACCCCCAAATCTCGTGCTCGTTTTTCCAGTCCATCGGCAAGGGCGCCCATGCCGCCGATCGGCACCTGCCACTCACCGGTGCCGCGGCCGACCAGATGGTAGAGGAAACAACGATTGGCCAATAGCGACTCGTCGGTCAACGAGGTGAAGGTGCCGATCAACGCGTCGGTGGCCACCACCCCGCGGATCACATCGTTGGTGAATCTTCTGGTGATCATCTCCGAGATGGGATGTTCGAACAGATCTTCCCAGAGTTGAGTCCCGGCAGCAGCAATGATCAGATCACGCACCTCGGACCGGCGCGGCAGGTGTCCGGTCAATCGCGGCGCCAGGACACCTGCCATCGCACCCAACTCGCCATAAAGTTGCTGCCAGGCCGTCCAGTCCCGGTCCGAGCCGGTCAGCTCAGCAAAAGAGGCCCGGGTGGCCGCGCCCGGAACTCTTTCCACCAGCAGCCCGCCGGCCCGACCTTCGCGGAGTACGGGGGTGTAGGACGACACCGTCCGGGATGCCAACGGGAGGTCGATACCGACTGCCTTCGCGACGTTGTCCGGGAACAGGGAAATCAGATACGAGTACCGACTGAGCCTGGCCGGATGGCCGGTGAAGACCGGCTCCCCGACCGAAGCGCCGCCGACATGATCGGAGCGTTCCAGCAAGACCACGGAGCGGCCGGACTTGGCAGCCAGGATCGCAGCGACCAGGCCGTTGTGTCCACCTCCGACAACTACCACATCACGACGGGTCATGTTTGTATCCTCCTGGTGGCCTCTGCCCGGGGCAACTTCGCACCTGACTATGGCGTCAGGGACATCGACCTCGCATTATGCCCGGCCGCGAAGCTGGTCGACTGTATCGGGCGACCTTCCGGTTCGCTGCGCCCATTTCGATCTCGTCGATCCGGCCGGGGTTGGAAAATCAGGCCTGTCGGTCGTCGGGCCTACGCTGGCGATCGTGCCATCAGATGCTTCCTCCCCACCGACTCCCACCGGTACCGCCGCGACGAACGACAGCCCTACCGACATCGGCTGGATGCGCCGCCTCTGGCTGGCCTGCTGGAAACACCGCGGGATCACCCTGTTGGCCGGACTGGCCGCCCTGGGTGGATTGGGTATCGGAGCGCTGGCTCCCCTGTTGACCAAGTTCGCCATCGACGATGCCACTTCCGGCACTACCGAAGGCTTGCCCTGGATCATCGGCGGGCTCATTGCGCTGGCCGTGATCAGATTCGGAAGTTCGTTCCTGCGGCGCTGGGCGGGCGGGAAACTGTCGCTCAATGTGCAGCACGATCTTCGCCAGGATGTCTTCGCCGCCCTGCAGCGTCTGGACGGCGCCATGCAGGACCGGCTGCGTACGGGCCAGGTGGTCTCCAGGGCGAATACCGATCTCCAGTTGGTGCAGGGGCTGCTCTCGATGGTCCCGCTGACCGCGGGTCAGTTTGTCCTCTTTGTGATCTCGCTGGTGATCATGGTGTTTTTGTCACCGCTG
>JBBSUU010000454.1:0-3112 GCA_038234115.1 Mycobacteriales bacterium | reverse complement strand
GATACTGCGACGAATATCGTCGACCAGCTTCACGATGAATCGTTCATTGTGGATGGTGGCCAGCGTGCAGGAGATCATTTCCTTGGCTTTGAAGAGGTGGTTCAGGTAGGCCCGGCTGTAATTGGCGCAGGTATAGCAATCGCAGTCGTCGCTGATCGGGGCCAGATCCCGTCGATATCTGCTGTTCGTGACGTTGAACCTGCCGTCGAGGGAGTACAGGGCCCCATTACGGGCAACGCGTGAGGGCGACACACAATCGAAGGTGTCGATACCGTTCTGGACGGCGATGAAGATGTCGTCCGGCTCGCTGATCCCCAGCAAGTGCCGCGGCTTGTTCTCCGGCAACTCCTCGTTGACCCACCGCACGATGGTCCCCAGGTTTTCCTTCTCCAGCGCGCCGCCGATGCCGAATCCGTCGAAACCCATCCGGCCCAGATCTTGCGCCGCCTTCCGACGTAGATCCTCGTACTGGGCGCCCTGGATGACGCCGAAAAGTGCCTGATAGGGCCGATCTGCACGAATCTCGGTGAGCCTGCGGTGCTCTGCGACGCACCGCAGCGCCCACAGTCTGGTGCGCTCGAGTGAACTCTCCTGATAGCTGCGCGTGTTCATCAGGGTGGTCAGTTCATCGAAGGCGAAGATGATGTCGGCGCCGAGTTGGTGCTGGATCTGCATCGACACCTCCGGGGTGAACCGATGACGTGATCCGTCCAGATGTGATTTGAAGGTGACGCCGTCGTCGTCGACGTGGGCCAACCGGGTTTTGCCCTCGGCAATCACATCATCGGCCTGGACCGTGGTGGCGTTCATTGCGAGAACCTTCTTGAACCCGGCTCCCAGTGACATGACCTGGAAGCCGCCACTGTCGGTGAAGGTCGGACCGCTCCAATTCATGAACTTTCCAAGCCCACCAACTTCGTCGATCAGCTCCGGGCCTGGCTGCAGGTACAGGTGATAGGCATTCGCCAGCACCGCTTGCGCACCCAATTCCAGCATTGACTCCGGCAGCACGGCCTTGACGGTCGCTTTGGTACCGACAGCGATGAACGCGGGCGTCCGGATGTCGCCATGCGGGGTTGATAGCACCCCGGTGCGACCGAGTTCGTTACCGGGCAACCGAGCGGTGAGGCTGAAGTTATCGGTGGCGAAGTTATCGACAGCGGAACTATGGAAGGCGGAACCATCGGCAATCAACTCTGGAGCGGACACGTTGATCAGCCAACCACTGCGCAGACGGTTTACAAAAATCGACGGTTGCGATCAGCCCATCGCGGCAAGCTGATCGAGCTTGCGCTTGAGGCCATCGGCGGCTGGTTTGGCCAAACCCTGAAATGTTGACTTCATGAAGAACTCGGCGACTTTCAGGATGCCCTTGAGGCTGAATTTCGCGGTGTAGGTGACGGTGCTGCCGTTTGCGCTCGGTCTAACATTGATGGTGTCGATGGAGATGACGGTCTTGTTCTCACCCCGTAGCTCGATGTGGCTATCGCTGAGTTCGGTCACCACATAGTTGATCGGCTGGCGCTTACCGCGAAATTGCGCCTCGGCGTAAAAGTTGCTGCCAACGGCAACCGGACCGGGTGTCCTCTTCTCCACCACCGGAGTCCCCGGGTCCCATTCGCTGGTGTGCTCGAACTCGGTGAGATAGGCGATTGCTTCCTCGGCCGGTAGGCGGGTTTGGACGGTCTCGCTGACGGTGATCATCAACCCAGAGTAGCCATGTCCTGTCTTGCAGTACTTCTCCGGTAGGGCAAGATGGCCCGATGAAGAGCGCCTCGGTGGTTTCCCCCGTAGCGGCCGGGCCCGCCATTTCGTCAAGGACTGACACCGGGCGGGACCAAACCGGGTCGGATAACCCTGGGCTGCCATGGGATCAGGCACTACGCGTTGCCAATGAAGTACTGGCGGACCTGGCCCCCTGCGCACAGCAGACCTTCAAACCGCGGGAGGGAGATTCCGACGGTGGTTATGCCGTGGCCGACTACCGGACAGTGCGACCGGACCTCGGCACCATCGATGACCTTCGTGCCTTGGCGACCACGCTTCGCCGTCAACGGATCAGCCTGGTGATGGATCTGGTGCTCAATCACGTTGCTGCCGAGCACGAGTGGGCCAGAGCCGCTGTTGCCGGGGTGGAAAAATACCGGGACTACTTTCTGCACTTCGCACAGTTGCCCGGATCGCCTGTCCAGCAGTGGTTTTCAAGGCGGAAGCCATTGTCGGACCAGCCGACCTGGTCCAGTATCTTGGTCAGGGAAAGCATTATGGCAAGGTCAGCGATATCGCCTACCACAATTCGTTAATGGTCCAGATCTGGTCGATGTTTGCCGCTCGGGATGTTCGCCTCGGAGTAACAGCACTTTCCAACTTGCCGGCCACGCCGACGACCACGTCCTGGGTGACCTATCTGCGATGCCATGACGACATCGGCTGGGCCATCGACGATACCGACGCCGGGCGGGCCGGACTGACCGGTAACCAGCAGCGCGGCTTCCTCAGTAGCTTCTACTCCGGTGCGTTTCCCGGGTCTGATTCCCGCGGACTGGTTTTCCAAGACAACGAGGCCACCGGAGACAAGCGGATCAGTTGAACGGCAGCGAGTCTGATCGGAATTGAGGCAGCGACCGAAAACCACGATGCCGAGCGACTGGAGTTGACGGTCGACAAACTGATTCTGGCGCACGCGGTCATCATGGGCTGGGGTGGCATTCCGGTGATCTGGATGGGTGACGAGATCGGGCAATTCAACGACCCGCATTGGTCGCTGGAGGTGGGCCATGAGTGGGATAATCGATGGGCCCACCGGCCCAAGATGGACTGGGCCGCCGCCGGGCAACGAACCGAGCCGGGCTTGCTGCCGAGCGAAATCTTCGGCCCGCTCAAGCATCTGGCCGCCACTCGGTCCTCATTGCCGCACTTGCATGCGAGCGTTCCGGCTCAGATCACCGCCATCCATGACCCCGGTGTATTGCCGGTGCTTCGGCAGCATCCGCTGGGGGCATTGCTGGGTCTGTACAACTTCACTGCCGGTTGGCGGCCGTACCCGGTGTCGGAGTTGGCTGCGCTGGGATTGGCCAACGGCATCGACGCAGTAACCGGGGAAACCCTGAAT
>JBBSUU010000453.1:0-3116 GCA_038234115.1 Mycobacteriales bacterium | reverse complement strand
CGTCGACCCCGTCCATCTTCTGCAGCTGCGAGGAGATCGCCATCAGGGCGACCGAATCCTGGTAAAGATTGGAGTAAACCCGCTGGTACGTCGGGGAAGTCATGCCATGTTCTCCTTGGATATGAGGTGGGGGGCGTCGGCCAGGACGACGGCCAAACCGGCTGCGACGCCGCGCAGTGTGTCGGCTCCGGAGCTGGCTCCGATGCTGATCACCGCGGTTGCCCGGGCCAGGAGCAGGTGGTCAGACTGACCGGTGGCAAGAGCGCCCAGCAGTAGGTCGATCGATTCGCCGAAATGGCCGGCGGCGGCCAGGCCGAGATAGTGGGAACTGATGTCGTTGGTCCGGCTCAGATACAGATTGATCGCCGCGCGGAGCCGATCGCCCGGCGAGGGGAAAGGCGGTCCCGAATGGGGCCGATCGGCCGAGGCTTCGACGGAACTCAGTACGGCCAGCAGACCGACGAGGATGTCGTCGCCCGCCGGGGTGAGCCCCGGCCCGAACCCGACCAACCGTTTGACCGCGTAGTCGATCTCGGTCTGGGGGTCCTGCGCCATATTCGTATTCGACAGACCGCGTACCGCCGTCAGTGCCTGTGTTATCGCACGGGCCGCGCGGTCGATCCGCGGATCCATCGGCGTCGATCGGTGGACTCGGAAATCTTCCAGCACGGTGAGCTGATGGGCGAGATGTGCTTGCCGCACCGGCGATTCGACCGACAGTGCGATCGGGGTCGGCTGCCAAACGTCGAGGTCGGAGACCTTCAGCAGGTGGCTACCGAACCCGAGCCAACCATCGCGCTGGATGACCGGCTCGCCTGGGCCTGCGGTCGGCGCCCACGATGCCAGACCGGGTACCCGAACCCGAATGGAGGTTGGGGTGTGACTCCTGGCCGCGTCATGGACGGCGACGAGGAGGCCGCCGAATGCGAGGTTGCAGGCGGAGGCGAACACGCTGTGCACCGTGCCGACGCGGTCAGTGATTCCGACCAGCTGCGATCGAGAAACCGCCCGTTCACCGGGGATACCCACCTGGGTGGTGAACCCGGCGGTCCGGGCGGTTACGCTCATCGGCCTGCGGCGCCGGCTGGAGCCTTCTGCTCGATCGATTCGAGAATTTCGACAGCGGACTTGGAGTCGGACACCCATCCGAAGATGCCGCCCTGCGCCTTGATCATCTTCAGCCCCATGTCCTGGAATTCCGGAAAGTAGGAGCCGACGCAATCGGCAAGGACCACGCACTCGTAGCCGCGGTCGTTCGCTTCGCGCACGGTGGTGTGAATGCACACCTCGGTGGTGACACCGCAGACCAGCAAGGTCTTGATGGACTTGTTTTCCAGGATGATCTGCAGATCGGTCTCGTAGAACGCTCCCTGGCCCGGCTTGTCGATGATGGGCTCACCATCGACCGGGTAGAGCTCCGGAATGATGTCGTGTCCCTTTTCGCCGCGAACCAGGATTCGGCCCATCGGCCCGTCGGTGCCGATGAAGGTCTTGCCTCCGCGGGTCAGTTTGGCCGGTGGGCAGTCAGTGAGGTCAGGGCGGTGACCCTCACGAGTGTGAATGACCAACATGCCGGCTGCACGGGCCGCGTCCAGAACCGCCCTGGTCGGTTCGATGACCGACCTGAGCATGGAGACGTCGTTGCCCAGCAATTCGCCGAAACCGTGCGGCTCGACGAAGTCGCGCTGCATATCGATGATCATCAGTGCGGTGGTGTCGAGGTCGAGATCAAGGTCAAACGGTTCTGCGGTTATCGTGGCTTTTGTCATCAGACATTTCCCTTCATACCCGGTGCGGGTGAGCTGGTCTACCGAATTACATTCGATTGGAGACTCGTTGCCCCCGCTCACTTTTCATTGTCCTCGCAAAAGTCGGTCTTGCCCAACGGGAATGTTGCATATGATCAATCGAGTTCTTCGCTGAATCATCATCGAGGGATGTTTCTCGCTGAATCGGCCCGAGAGGATTTTCGTGGATATACGGCAGCTGGAACACTTTGCTGCCGTCGCCAAACACTTGAACTTCACCAGGGCGGCCCGGGAGGTTCACGTCGTTCAGTCGTCACTGAGCGCATCGGTGCAGGCACTGGAACGTGAACTCGGTGCCCCACTGTTCGAACGGACCACGCGCCGGGTGGTGCTCACCGCAGCCGGCCGTGAGCTGTTGCCCACGGCCCACCGGATCCTCACCGAGGTGGCGTCTGCCCGAAGGATGACCGCCGCAGTCGCGGGGGTGCTGCGGGGGCGGGTGGTGCTGGGCAGCATTCAGATGCTGACCTGGGTTGACCTGCCCACCGTGCTCGGCCGGTTTCAGCGGGCCCACCCGGGGGTAGAACTCGGACTCTATGAGTCCGCTGTCGATGACCTGCTCGACGACCTGCTCGAGGGCACCCTCGACTTGGCCTACGTCGCCCGGGATGACACTCCGCTGCCTGCCGGCATGAAGGTCCTGCGGACCTACGATGAGGAATTGGTGGTCGTCGTCGCGACCGACCACCCGCTCGCTCTGCATCGCCAGGTTCGGCTTACCGACTTGGCGGATGAACGGTTCGTCAAGTTTCAGGGAGGCGCCGGTTTGCAGCGGGTGGTGGAACATCTTTGTGCCGAGGCCGGCCTGGACCGGCGCATCACCGTTCGGGTCAGCGATCTGGGCTCGCTGCTCTCCCTGGTTCGGGTGGGGCTGGGTATTTCGATAGTTCCACTGGGTCTGGCCGAGCGCACCGACCTGGTGCGGTTGCGCATCGTTCCGTCCTACCCGCGACGCACCCTGGCGTTGGTGGCCCGGGAATCCGGCCTGATCAATCCGGCGGCGCAGGCACTGCTGTACGCGTTGCACGGCGACGACATCCGGGATTCTGAAGCCTAACGGGCGATGGCTATGGGCAGCCCGTCTGTGGATGGTGTAAGAAAAGGGTGGTATCGCACTCGGTGTGCGACCGATCGCCGGGCAGGGCGTGGTGTCCTGACCCCGTTCGACGGAAGGATTTCTATGTCCAAGATCCATCGCCTACTGGCTGTTGCCAGCATCGCCGGGTTGGCCGGTCTCACTCTTGTTGCGCCGGCAAGTGCGGCGGCCCCGGCTGAAAGCACCACCTATCAGGCAACCCTGAGCCCGGT
>JBBSUU010000452.1:0-3119 GCA_038234115.1 Mycobacteriales bacterium | reverse complement strand
TCATCACCCGGCCGCGAAACTCCGGTGCCGATCCCACCTGGATGCTGGTGTTGGCCATCGTCAGGAAGGTGACCGAGCAGAATCCGCTGAGCATCAGGACGCCGGCAAATGCCAACAGCCAAGGCGTCAGACCCGCCAGTAGGGTAACTGCGCCGAATGTTGCACACGACAGGAAGATCGTGCGTAACCTCGGCACCTCGCGGCGGGCGGCGACCAGCGCCCCGACGACGGCCCCGACCGCTACCGCGCTGTTCAACAATCCATAGACACTGGCGCCGGACTCAAATACGTCTTTGGTGTAGGCGGTCAGCATGACCGCCAGGTTGGTTCCGAACATGCCGACCACCAGCACCAGCACGATCGGCCAGCGCAGGCCGGGAGAAGCCGCGACATATTTGAGGCCTTCTTTGAGCTGTCCCGGCTTCTTGGAAACAACCTTGGTCAGGTGCAATTCCGACCTTCGCAACAGGATCAGAGTGGCGATGGCAGGTAGGAAGCTGATCGCATTGATTGCGAAGGCCCACCCGGAGCCAACGGCGGTGATGATCAAACCCGCGACCGCCGGGCCGATCAACCGAGCTGATTGGAAGACACCCGCGTTGAGCGCAATGGCGTTGGGAACCAAATCCGGACCGACGATCTCGTTCACGAAGGACTGCCGAGCCGGATTGTTGATCACGGTGGCAAGTCCCATACCCAGTGCCATCGCGTAGATCTGCACGACGGTGACGGCCCCGGTGATGGTCAGGATCGCTATCGCGGCCGCCAGCAGGCCCATCATCACCTGCGACCAGATGAGCAGCGTCCGCTTCGGGTAGCGGTCGGCCAGTACGCCGCCCCACAGGCCGAAGAACAGCATGGGAGCAAACTGCAGGGCGGTGGTGACCCCGACTGCGAAGGGACTGTCGGTGAGTTCCAGTACCAACCAATCCTGCGCGATGCGCTGCATCCAAGTGCCGATATTCGACACCACCTGACCACTGAAGTAGAGGCGGTAGTTGCGAACCTTGAGCGAGGCAAAAGTTCCGTTTCGTGTCTTGCCGGGTTGGTCGAGCACGGGTCGCGGTGGTTCGGCGGGTGGTTGGTCGAGCACGGGTTGCCCGGAGACCGAGGCCGACACCGCCGCATCCTTCGATCGAAGGGTTTGCGGCTTCATGCCAGTTCCGCCAACTTCTGCAGGGCCGGCAGCGCGGCAGCGATCAACTGCTGATCGGCGGGATCGAGTTGTTCCAGATGGCGGGCCAGCCACGCCGTCCGGACCGCCCGGTATTCCATCACCAGGGCCCCGGCCGCCTCGGTGCGACTGACCAACACCTGCCGTCCGTCAGTAGGATGCGGCTCTCTGGCCAACAGTCCTCGGGATTCGAGTCGCTCCACGATCCGCGTCATGGACGGCGGTTGAACGTGTTCACCTTTGGCCAATTGTCCCGGCGTCATCGGACCACAACGCGAGAGCCGGCCAAGTACGGCCAGTTCGGTCGCGGACAGCTCATCCCCCACTCCAACTCCCTGTTGGTTTCGAAGTCGGCGGGCCAGGACCAACACCGACGCTCGAAGGGATGACACCGGATCGGTAATGGTCGAACCGCTCGTTTCGGGGCTGCTCGGAGACTCGACGGAAGCTTCGATCGACATATCGTTAGCTTAGCTCATTACCTAGCCTGAGCGGTTCTCGAGGAAGAAGAAAACCCCGCTGCCGGTAGGCAACGGGGTTCGAAAAATCAACGATGCATCAGCCGGCGGTCCGGCTCCTACGACGCCGTGCCAGCTCATCGTCGACAATCGGCACCACCGGACCACCATCGACCCGCTCTCCGGGGAACTCCGCGAGCTGGCCGGTCATCTCTCTCATCGTGCCACCCACGGCGATACCGAAGACACCCTGACCGCCCTGCAGAAGGTCAACAATTTCTTCGGCCGAAGTGCACTCGTACACGGTCGTTCCATCGGAGAAAAGGGTGACACCAGCCAGGTCTTCGATACCGCGCGCCCGCAGGTGCTCGACGGCAACGCGGATGTTCTGGAGCGAAACGCCCGTGTCCAGCAATCGCTTGACGATCTTGAGGACCAAGAGATCCTTGAACGAATACAGCCGGTGCGTTCCCGAACCGGTCGCATCGCGCAGCGTGGGAGCAACCAGATCGGTGCGCGCCCAGTAATCCAACTGCCGATAGGTGATGCCAACGGCCTGGCATGCGGTGGGCCCTCGGTATCCGACAGATTCGTCTGGCAGTGCGGTGTTCTCGAAGAGCGCACCCTGTTCGCTCTCGCGCATCGCGCAACCGCCTTCCGTCTTGTCGAATCACATGGCCGTGACTTCTTGGCTGACGCTAGGCGGAGAATCAGCAACGGTCAACGCTCACCCTCGGCGTGTCCTCAACCTTAACTTTAGGGTTACCTTTGGCGACAGATCAGCAGCCGACTTCTATCAGCGGCGGTCGCCACCCCGACCAGGATCATTTCTCCGGCTCCTCGGACCCGAAATCATCCGGCGAAATTGACTCGAGGAACTCGCGGAACCGCTCTACCTCTTCTTCGCTCTCGCCCTCGCCCAGGATTTGCGCCGCGTCGGCGTCGGCCTCCAGCTCCTCGTCCTCGGTCACCACGATGCCCGCCGAATCCAGCACTGCCGGGTCCACGTAGACCGGGGCCTCGATCCGTACCGCGAGGGCAACCGCATCGGAGGGTCGGGCTGAAACAGTGGTGCCGTCATCGAAGACAAGCTCGCCGAAAAAAGTACCTTCTCGGAAATCCACGACTCTGATCTGCGCGACTTTTCGGCCGAGAGCGGTGATCACATCGGCGAGCAGGTCATGCGTCAACGGGCGCGAGGGACGAACTCCCTGCAAGTGCATGGCGATGGCGGTGGCCTCGGTCGAACCGATGAGAATGGGCAGGCTTCGCTGGCCATCGACCTCGGCCAGGATCAAAATAGGCTGCTGGCTGGGCATCTCGACGCGGACGCCGACAATACGCATTTCGATCATGAGTTCTCTTGCCTCCCAGCTCCAAATACAACGCTACACAATCAAACCCACTCACCACGTGCTCGCGCCATGTCTTGGTGGTTCAAGTTCACTCAGGGATGATTTGTAGCCGTGCGGCGCACGGGTCGGGCG
>JBBSUU010000451.1:0-3122 GCA_038234115.1 Mycobacteriales bacterium | reverse complement strand
CGGCTTCGTTCTGGACCGCCCGACCCAGGTTTTTGTGCTCGATCTGGCCACCGCCGGATCTGAAGAAGACGATGGTCCCGGAACCGGTATCCGGCGGTTGACCGCTGAACCCGCCGGCGCCACCGAACCCATCTTTGCTCCCGACAGCGGGGTGCTCTACGTTCGCGAGGCGGCGCCGGACAGCCTTCGCTCCCAGCTGGTGCGTATCCCGGACAACTCGCTGACCGAGGCCGCGGACGCGGCGGCGGTGGTGGCACCCGATGGCTACCTCACGCACCCGGTGATCGACGGCGACATCGTCTACTTCATCGGAGGGGCCGGCGACGAAGACGACGTACTGGGACTCAATCCTGGGTTGTTCCGGGTCCCACTCGCCGGCGGCGCCGTCATCCGGTTGACCGATCCGGAAACGGTGGGGGTGGATGCAGAAGCCGGAACTCCTCTCGTGATGGCCGCCAAGGTGCTGGTGGGAGTGGCAAATCGGGGCGCCGTCGAGTTGCGTGCCGTTGACAAGTCGGCCGAGAATGCAGTATTGGCAGCACTTCCCGTTGTCATTGGCGGCGAGCGGGTGCTGCGGACCGCAGTTGCAAATGGGTCGGTGGTGGCCGCTGTTGTTGCTGATCTGAGTACCACCGGCGAGGTGGTGGTCCTCCCGATCACGTCGGCCGGACTGCCCGACGGCGCCGAGACGGTTCTGACCGACGTAGCACAGCCGTTGCGCAACAATGGAATTCAGCGGCAGATAGAGATCAACGGTACCTCCGCAGATGGATATCCGGTCCATGGCTGGCTGGTGTTGCCAGCAGGGGACGGTCCGCACCCGGTACTGCTGGATGTCCACGGCGGTCCGCACGCGGCCTACGGGTGGGGTTTCTTCGACGAGGCGCAGGTCTATGCCGGCGCGGGGTATGCGGTGGTGCTGCCGAATCCGCGGGGATCATCGAGTTACGGTCAGGAGCACGGTCGCACGATCTTGCAACGTCTGGGTAGCGTTGATGCCGATGACGTGTTGGCCCTACTGGATGCGGCCCTGAGTCGAGATGACCTGGATGAGACCCGGGTCGGCGTGATGGGCGGATCCTACGGCGGGTTCATGGCCGCCTGGCTGGCCTCGCAAGCACCGGGCCGATTTGTGGCCGGTATCAGCGAAAGATCGGTGAACGCCTGGGATTCCTTTGCCGGTTCCAGCGATATCGGCTGGCGATTTGCCCGGATGTTGGTTGGCGCTGACCGTGAAACCCAGTGGGCCCAATCACCTCTGGCCTATGTCGAAAACATTTCCATCCCACTGCTGATCATGCATTCCGAACATGATTGGCGCTGCCCGGTCGAGCAGGCCCAGCGCCTCTTTGTCAGCCTCAAGCAACGTGGCGCCGAAACCGAGATGCTGCTGTTCCCGGCAGAGGGGCATGAACTATCCCGCTCCGGCCGCCCGCGACACCGGCAGCAGCGATTCGAAGCCATTTTGGAGTGGTGGAGCCGTTACTTGCCGGTCACCGGCAAGGTGATCCTGCGATGATCCAGTTGTCCGGACAGGTGGCCAGATCACTGGACCTCGTGCACTCGATGATCTATTTCGCGCCGGAGGCCAACGCGGCCTACGGGGCGGTTGGCATTGAATCGGGTCGCATGGGATATTTCGCCAGCCGAGCGGCTCCGATGGGCGCGGTCGGTCCTGGCGTTGTTACGGCAACTTTCTACAATTTCAATCCGGCGTTGGTGGCGCGGGCGGTACCCCAGGCATGGGAGTTGGTCACGCCGGCGGCGTTGATCCAGGCCCGGTTCCAAGCTGCCGAGGCGGCGCTGCGCCGCTTGCTCGGACCGCTCGCCAATGCCGAAGAAATCGGGGAGGCTGCCGAGCTCGCCGGGGTTGCCGCTCGATCCATCCAGGAGCGGGTCGACCAAATCGTCGGCCGGCCACTGTTCGGCGGCCATTGCGATGTGACCTGGCCGATCACTCCCCTGGGGAAGCTCTGGCATGCCACCTCCCTGCTGCGGGAACACCGGGGCGACGGCCACATCATCGCGCTGATGGCCGCCGGGTTGTCCGGGTTGGAATCCCTGATCACCCATGTCGCCACCGGTCGTGGGTTTGCCGTCCGGTCCGCGCAACGGTCGAGAGGATGGTCGGTCGAAGAATGGGAAAGTGCTCAAAGCGGTTTGCTACAAAGAGGTTTGCTCGACATCGACGGTGGTTTGACCCCGGCCGGAATGGATCTGCGGACACACATCGAAACGGTGACCGATCGACTGAGCATGGCGCCCTGGGCTGCTCTGGGGGAGCCGGGGACGGTTCGCCTGCGGGATATCGGGCGGCAGCTCTCGCGAGCCCTGGTCGCTGCAGGTGCTGTTCCGGACGGAATTTTCGCGGCCAGAAAGTTCCCGAACGCCCCGACGTAAGCACTACGTAATCACCCAAACGGCTATCAATCAGGCAGTATCACCGACGGCGTCTCGTGCGTCTCTTGCACATGACATTCGCATTCCTCGTCCATCCCCGTGCCAACCTCCGTACCGACATGGCCCGCCTGTGGTCCCCGCTGGGTCTACTGCCGGCGTCGGTCTACGACTACAGCCTTCGCAAGCTGCCCATCAAGCCGATCAAGCTTGCGTGCGTTACCCTGGGCGCCAACAACTCTCCGGCCGGCCACCTGATTCTGGTGCCTTTCGGGGCCAGACACCTGCTGTCCGATCCCCGCGAGGGTTCCAAGAAGGTGAGCGCAGCCGTCAGCAGGGCCGTCGCGCTCGGCGCCGATATCGTCGGACTCGGGGGACTCACAGCGCCGGTCACCGCCGGCGGGAATGCCCTGCGCAATCGCACCGACATCGGTGTCACCAACGGCAATGCCTACACCGCATCCATTGTCCACCAACAGGTTCAGCGCCTACTGCTGACCGCGCCGCAGGGCCGGGTCGCAATCGTCGGTGCCTCCGGCAGTGTCGGGACGGCAGTGACCCGGCTGTTGGCCCGTGACGGCGAGGCCACCGAATTGGTCCTGGTGGCCCGCCGAAGTGCCCGCCTGCTACGTCTTGCCGGCGATTTGAAAACGATAATCCCGATCCGAATCGGTACCGAGATGTCCGAGATCATCAACTGCGATATCGTCGTACTCCTCACCGCT
>JBBSUU010000450.1:0-3135 GCA_038234115.1 Mycobacteriales bacterium | reverse complement strand
GTATTGCACCACCGGCTCGCACCCCATTCGATCCGGCGCTGTCGGCCGGTGGGTCCTCCGGAGGGGCGGCTGCTTCGGTCGCTGCCGGGCTACTTCCGTTCGCCCACGCGACCGACGGCGGTGGCTCGATCCGCATTCCTGCCTCGGTCTGTGGTCTGGTTGGTATCAAAACATCCCGCGGCAGGATCTCACGGGGGCCGCAGGGCACCGACCCCTTGGGGTTATCTGTAGCGGGGCCGTTGGCCAGGACCACTGCAGATGCTGCCGCCCTCCTTGATGCAATGGCAATCCCGGTCATGACCGAGCCGGCGCCGGCCCCATTGCTACCGGCCGGGACGACATTTTTGTCGGCTGCCTACCGCGAGCCGGGAAACCTCCGCATCGGCCGGACTCTGGACACCCCGGTTCCGGATATCGAGATCTCGCCAGAAGTTCTGGACGCCTATGAGACCACCTCGGCACTCCTGGTGGCACTTGGGCATGAAGTGGTGGATCTGGAGCTGTCATCGGCCGACGGGCTGCTCGATGCATTTGTGACGGTGTGGGCGGCATTCACCTTGATCACGCCACTGCCGCCCGGTGTCGAGGACCTGCTGATGCCGCTGACCCGCTACATGATGCACCGCGGTGCCGCGGTCAGCTCAACTGAAATAGTGCGGGCGATCAGCGTGGTGCAAGGTGCGGGGCGTTCGCTCGTTACCCAGATGATGCCGTTCGACGCGGTGCTGACACCGACTGTCGCTCAGACCCCACGACCGGTCGGGTATTTTCCCGAAGGTGGTGATCCAGCAACGGATTTCGCCCGTCAAATGCGATTCTCGCCGTGGACGGCGCAGGTCAACATGACAGGCCAGCCGGCCATCAACGTGCCAATGAACTGGACCGATGGGGGACTGCCGATCGGTGTCCAACTCATCGCACGCCCCGGCGATGAATGCACCCTGATCTCGCTGTGCGCCCAATTGGAAAATGCAGCCGGCTGGCGCGATCATCACCCGGTGCAATGGTAAAACCCGGGTCGGAGAAGACTCCGCGACAAATCTGAGCTACCTTTTGAAGGTGACTATCCTCGAGACAGTGTTGATCTATGCGGTCGCCCCTGGCGCGCTGATGGGTGTTGTTGGACTACTCACCGTCGTGCCAAGCCGCGCCAAAGCCAGGGCCACCTACAAGCCCGGTGACACGTGGGACTATTCGGACCGTTTCTACGCGGGGTCTGCGGCTGTCGCTGTCCCCGCACATGTGCTGAATTCTGAACTGGGAGGTGCTCGTGGCGAGTGGTGAATTGGTTGTAGCGCAGCAGCGGACGTCAGCTGTCATCGCTCACAATCGTCGCGCGCGCTCGATCAGTGGCCCACAGGGTGACGCCGATTCCCCGCTGTCCCGCGGCGAACTGGAACTACTCGATGATGTACTGATCGAGGCGGAGCGGGTAACCGGTTTGCGCTTTGCCACCTTCCTGGGACACCTGGGAGCCGATACTCGTAGTACAGCTGAATCTTTGCTGACCTCATTCGGCCACGACGCCCCGATGACGGTACTGCTGGCGGTCTCGCCGGGGCAGCGGGTCGTCGAGGTTGTCACCGGTGGCGAAGCCGGTCGCCGGATCTCTGATCGGGCAGCACGACTGGCGGTTCTTTCCGTGGTCGCCTCGGCCGGCGACGGCAATATCGGCGGCGCTTTGATCAATGGGTTACGCATCCTTGCCGATCAGGCCGGCAGACTGCCGGAACGCGCCACCTGGTAGACAAGCCCGAATCGCGTCTCGTGCGGCGACTTGCTGACCTATTTCTGCTGGAAATAGGTGCAAGTCAGCCGCACGATTTGTTTCCGGCGCTCGCAGCTCTCTAGTCGGCGGCGGTGTCGGTGGCCCTGGCACGCAGCGCGCGTTCCAGACCGGCCCGACCCTCCGAGACCAGACGGCGCAGCGCCGGCGGGCGTTCCTGGGCCTCCCAGACGACGGCCGTGCTCACCGTGTCCGTCGTGATGGACCAGCGGGGGAAGAGTCCGACGGCCACCTTCTGTCCAACCTCGGAACTGCGTCGCTCCCAGACGTCGGCCACCGCGGGGAAGTACAGCGCGGTGAAATGCTGCAGCACCTGACCGTGCGCCGGGTGTGAGAACCCACCGATGGCTGCGTCCTGCAGGGCATTGGCCATCCCGTCGTCGTTGATCAACCGGTCCCAGATCTCCTGCTTGGACTCCAATTCCGGCCGAAGTGCAGTGGCCTGCATGGCCCGCCGGTCGCCGGATGCAGTGGCATCGTTGGCTTTTGCCGTCGCGATGGCGTCGGCGCCCTGACGTCCGTGCGCGACCAGAACCCCGAGCAGCGTCCACGACAGATCTGTGTCGACGGCCAATCCGGTGAGCGGTGCACTTGCGTCCCACCAACCGGCAACGGTGTCCAACTCGGCGGCACCAAGTTTGGCCCCGGCCAGCGCGGAAACGTAGGCCAACTGATGGTCACTGCCGGGTTCGGCTGCCGTCGCCAATTCCAGCACCCTGGCGGCCACCGTCGGCCATCCGACCTGAGTTGCCCAGGTCGGATCGGCGTAGGAGCCCACGGCCAGATTCACCTGCGATAGCAACCGCTGGACCACGCCGATCTGATCCTCCGACTCCACCCCGGACAATGCCAGAGTGATGAAATCACGAGCCGGCATTTCCGCGTTTCGCGTCATTTCCCAGGCTGCTGACCAGATCAGTGTGCGGGGGAGTGAATCGACAAAATCCCCGGCCCTGGCGACAATGGTCGCCAGCGATTCCGGGTCAAGCCGGATACCGCAGTACGTCAGGTCATCATCGTTGACCAGCACCACTTTTCCGCGGTTGACACCGACCAGTGCGGGGACCTCGGTGCGTTCGTCATCAATATCGATTTCGAGCCGATGCGTGCGGACCAACTTACCGTCGCCATCGTCGTCGTAGACGCCGATCGCCAGTCGGTGTGAGCGTAACTCGCCGGCGCCGGGCTGCGCGCCGGACTGCAGAATGGCAAATTCGGTGAACGCGTTGTCCGGGCCGACGGCAAAATCGGCCTGCAGAATATTCAACCCGGTGGTTTGCAGCCACTGCGCACTCCAGGACGACAGATCGCGACCGGAGGTGCGTTCGAGGGCACCCAGCAGATCAGCC
>JBBSUU010000449.1:0-3136 GCA_038234115.1 Mycobacteriales bacterium | reverse complement strand
GGTCGAGATCTGTTGGTCCACCGGCTCGCCAGAACCGCCGAGAACGGTGTCGCATTCTGCCGTTCGGTGTATGGCACCACGCCGCAAGGCGGTGTGGTGGACATCGAGGGTGGTATCGGTGCCGGATTGCCGGATATCGTCGCGCGCCTGGACCTGAGCACGATCGTCGCAGTGCCATGGGAACCGGGGGTGGCACACTGCATCGCCGACTTGACCAACCCCGATGGCAGCCCGTCGGCTCAGAGCCCGCGACAGGTCCTCAAAGGTGTGATCAGCAAATTCGACGAGCTCGACCTGCAACCCATCGTGGGGCCGGAACTCGAATTCTACGTGCTCCAAGAAAATGCAGCCGCAGCCCAGGGATGGTCACGCTATGGCGAGGCGACCGGAAATGTGTATGTGGCGGGGCTGCGCGGTGACCCGGAGAATGTCTTGCTGCGATCGCTGCGTCAGCTGTCGAACTATGGTCTGGATGTGGTTGCGGCGAACCATGAATTCTCCAGTGGCCAGTTCGAGATCAACCTATGGCACTCCGGGGCATTGAGCGCGGGTGATCGGGGTTTTCGCTTCAAATCTGCGGTGAAGGAACTTGCCCGCCGGGATGGCAAATTGGCCACCTTCATGGCCAAACCCTTCAACGACGAGGGTGGATCCGGCTTCCATCTGCACTTCTCGGCGATGGACCGGGCGGGAACGCCGGTCTTCGACGATCCGCACGGTGAGCACGGACTCTCCACCATCGGACTGGCCGCCATCGCCGGTGTCCTCAAACACGCACCGGCTGTTGCTGCGCTGAACAACCCGACCATCAACTCCTACAAGCGATTCGGACCGGACACGCTGG
The DNA here is from genome assembly GCA_038234115.1 of Mycobacteriales bacterium. Taxonomy (GTDB): domain Bacteria; phylum Actinomycetota; class Actinomycetes; order Mycobacteriales; family Nakamurellaceae; genus Nakamurella. The sequence goes on along the minus strand of JBBSUU010000449.1, from coordinate 2,292 downwards.
CACCCTGGCTGATCGACTGGGGCCTGGACAATCGCAGCGCGATGATTCGCATTCCGCCGGAGCGTGGCCACGCCGCCCGCCTGGAACTGCGGCTCGGGGACGCCACGGCCAACCCCTATCTGGCCATCGCCGGTCTTTTGGCCGCCGCGTATCTGGGTATTCGGGATCAGCTTTCACCGCCGGAACCATTGCAGGGATATGGATACGACGCAACGAAAGCGCCGCGGATACCCGGTGATCTGGCGACCGCGCTGGACGCGTTGGAGACCGATGCCGAGTTCGGGGATCTGCTCGGCAAGGAGTTTGTCTCCACGTTTCTGGCGTACAAACGTGATGAGCTGGAACGGTTCTCGCGGTTCGTGACGGACTGGGAGTTCCGCGAGTACGCCTACCATCTCTAAGGAGCAACCCTGAATGTCAGTCCCCACCACGCTGGACTCCGTTGATCTGTCCAATCTCGAACCGTTCTCCAGGGACGACGCCTGGCGCCAATTCGATGTCCTGCGCGCCCAGTCACCGGTGCATTGGAATCCGGAACTCGGTTCCGGAACCGGGTTCTGGTCGGTGACGCGGCATCAGGACATCATCGCCGTCGATCGGGATTCGGAGACCTACACGTCCACTGAGTACGTGAATATGGAAGACGTCGACGACGATCTGAAGGATCTACGACGATCCATGCTGGAATCCGATGGCGTGCGACACCGGGCGCTTCGAAAGCTGATGCAGCGCGAGTTCGGCGGGCAGACATTGCGCAAGTACGAGGATTTTCTGCAGGGCCTGACCAGGGTGACCGTGGATGCGGCGCTGCGTCCGACCGGCGCGGAATTTGTCGAGTTCGACTTCGTCGAACAGATCAGCGCGGACTTCCCGGTCCAGGTGCTGGCCAGAATGCTGGGTGTACCGGCGGCGGACACGGGCAAGCTGATCGACTGGGGAAACCGGATGATCGGCAACACCGATCCGGATTACGCCGATGTCCTGCTCGGGGATGCCGACAGCGACAAGTACAAGCACCTGCCCTTCCGCTCACCGGCCGCTTTGGAGGTCTTCGAGTATGGCCGTGAACTGGCCAGGCAGCGCCTGGGCGGCGACGGGGAGGACCTGATCAGTAAACTTATCAACCGAGTTCCGGCAGACTCAGAGCCGTTGACCGCCAGGGAGTTCGACAACTATTTCCTGCTCCTGGTAGTAGCCGGCAACGAAACAACCCGGCACACCATCAGCCACTCCATGCTGGCGTTGATCAACAACCCGGATCAGTTGTCGCTGCTGCAGCGTCGGCCGGAACTGATCCCCACCGCGGTGGAAGAACTGTTGCGCTGGGCATCGCCGGTGTACCACTTTCGACGGACCGCAACGCGTGATGTCGAGCTTGCCGGCGCGAGCATCAAGAAGGGCGACAAGGTGGTCATGTGGTTCGCCTCCGGCAACCGGGACGAAAGCGTCTTTACCAATCCCTACGCGTTGGATGTGACCCGCAATCCCAACGATCACGTCACCTTCGGTAAGTCCGGGCCGCATTTCTGCCTCGGTAACAATCTCGCCCGAATGGAAATCCGGTTGATGTTGGAAACTCTGCTGCCCAGAATCAGGCGGATCGAATTGGCCGGTGATGTCACTTATGTTCGCAGCAACTTCGTCCACGGCATCAAGAAGTTTCCGGTGCGAGTATGGACCTGAGTCGGCGTGCGGTGCGCCTAGGCTGAGTCAATGACCGGGCACGAGACCATGGCCTTCACGGAAAAATCTGTGACCACCCACCTGAGGCATCTGGGTATCGACCTGACAGCCCAGGCCGCGCTGTCGAACCTCTACCGGGCTGCGAATGCGACCCGCAAACACTTCAGCAGCACCGTGCTCAAAAAGTCCGACCTGACCTGGACCTCCTTTGTCGTGCTCTGGGTCGTGTGGATGCAGGACGCCATCGAAACCAGGCAGGCCGCCGAGGAGGCTGCCATCACCAAGGCGACTTTGACCGGCGTTGTCAAAACGCTCGAAGGGCGAGGTTTGCTGACCCGCGAGCGCGACGCGGTGGATCGCCGCTTGGTTCACCTGTCTTTGACCAACCACGGTCAATCACTGATGGCGGATCTGTTCCCCAGGTTCAACGCCGAGGAAACCAGGATCGTCTCGACCCTGAGCAAAACCCGGTTGGCCGAACTGACCATGGGGCTCAAGGAAATTGTCACGCAACTGGAATCCACCGCCGAAGGGGCCGCTGCCGCTGATGTAACCATCGAAGCCGGTTAGGGGAAGCGCCGTGCAGGTGGACCAGTTGGACGCCGCCAT
>JBBSUU010000448.1:0-3143 GCA_038234115.1 Mycobacteriales bacterium | reverse complement strand
GAACGAACCTTCGAGAAGTCCGATCTTTCTACCCAGCAAGGGCATTCCCGCTCTAAGACCCGCCAACCACCTCAAACCACGGTGCATCCGGGCTAAGCTGCATCAATGACCTCTACCGCGCAGCAGAACCCCTATGAACTCGCCGAATCGGCGGCCCGCGCGCTGGCCACCGCAACCGGCGTCCAGACCCACGATGTCGCCCTCGTGCTGGGATCCGGGTGGGTGCCCGCTGCCGACCGGCTCGGCGAAGCGACGGTCGAACTGAATATCGCTGATCTGCCCGGTTTCACCGCCCCCGTGGTGGCCGGTCATGGCGGCAAGATGCGCTCTGTCAAGGTCGGCGACAAACGAGTGCTGGTCGTTCTGGGCCGCACCCATTACTACGAGGGCCGCGGAGTTTCCGCCGTCGTGCACGGGGTTCGGACCGCAGCCGCAGCCGGGGCAAAACTGATCATCCTGACCAACGCGGCGGGTGGCCTACGGACCGAGATGGCAGTCGGTGAGCCTGTTTTGATCTCCGACCACCTGAATCTTACGGCGGCCTCCCCCATCATCGGACCGACATTTGTCGACCTGACAAACCTGTACTCACCGCGGCTGCGGGCGTTGGCGACAGAAATTGATCCTGCCCTGACCGAAGGCGTCTACGCCCAGCTGCCCGGACCGCATTACGAGACGCCGGCCGAGATCCGGATGCTCCGCGGTTTTGGCGCCGATCTGGTCGGAATGTCCACCGTGCTGGAAGCTATCGCCGCCCGCGAAGCCGGCGCCGAAGTCTTCGCAATTTCACTTGTCACCAACCTGGCCGCCGGCATGACCGGCGAAGCACTGGATCACAAAGAGGTACTGGAAGCCGGTCGGGGCGCTGCCAGGAGAATGGGAGACCTGCTGTCGGAGCTGGTGAATCGCGCATGACAACCGATCCGACAGTTTTGTCGGCGGACCTGCGGCAGGCCACCATGCGGTGGATTGCCGATGATCCCTCCCCCGGCGATCGGCTGGAGCTGCAGCAGGTTCTGGCCGCGGCGATGGGGACCTCGTCGGCGGCAGTTGCCCAACTGTTGCAGATGATGGCAACCCCATTAACTTTCGGAACCGCCGGACTTCGCGGACCGCTGCGGGCCGGACCGGCCGGAATGAATTTGGCCGTCGTTCGACGAGCGGCGTCCGGGATCGGCGCGTATTTGAAGAGCGCCGGCGGCGAGGGGGAAATGGTGATCGTGGGACACGACGCCCGTCATCGCAGTGCAGAGTTTGCCGCCGACGCTGCGGGGGTTCTGGCGGCCGCTGGATTCCGAGTTCTGTTGGCACCGGGCGCGCTCCCGACGCCGATCACCGCCTATGCGGTCCGGGCCCTCAATGCCGCTGCCGCGCTTCAGATCACCGCATCGCACAATCCCCCCAACGACAACGGCCTCAAGGTCTATCTGGCGGGTGGGAGTCAGTTGATCTCCCCGGCCGACGGTCAGATCGAAGTGGCCATCGCCGCATCGGGTCCCGCCGTCTCGATCGACGCGTCGGGCACACCGGCACTGTGGCCGGATGCAATTGTCGAGGACTACCTGGCGGCGGTGGCCAGCCTGGCCACCGGCGGCAACAAGGACCTGCGCATCGTTGCTACCCCGATGCATGGAGTCGGCGGCGAAACCCTGGTGAAAGCGCTTTTTCAGGCCGGCTTCTCAGATGTCCATGTGGTGGCCGAACAAGCGGTTCCGGATCCCAATTTTCCCACGGTTGCTTTTCCCAATCCGGAGGAGCCCGGCGCATCGGACCTACTGTTGACGCTGGCCGGATCGCTGAATGCGGATCTGGCCATTGCCAATGATCCGGATGCAGATCGATGTGCAATCGGAATCAAGGATGCCACCGGAAAGTGGCGGATGCTCAACGGGGATGAGACAGGTTCGTTGTTGGGTGAACACATTCTGGCGCACCTGGACCGGGCTACGCACCCGGACCCATTGGTGGCGACCACGATTGTTTCCTCCACCATGCTGAAGGCGATCGCGGCTCATCATGGTGTCCGATTTGATGAGACCCTGACCGGATTCAAGTGGATCGTCCGAGCCGGCGACGGTGCGGGTACCGGACTGGTTTTCGGTTATGAAGAAGCGCTCGGACTGTGTGTTGACCCTTCGGTGGTCCGCGATAAGGACGGAATTTCGGCCGCCGTGGTGGCCGCTGATCTGGCGGCTTCGTTGAAGGCCGCCGGGCGGACCGTCACCGATGCCTTGGACGATCTGATCCGGACGCACGGACTGTATGCCACGGCTCAACTTTCCTTCCGAGTCTCGGATCTGTCACTGATCTCCGGCGCCATGGCCAAATTGCGGACCGCCGTCCCGACGTCGCTGCTCGGGGATGCTCTCATTTCGGTCAAAGACCTGCTGCCGCTGACGGATGCCATGGTACTGAGCACTTCTCGCACCAGAGTAGTGATCCGGCCGTCCGGGACCGAGGCGAAGTTGAAGTGCTACCTCGAGATTGTGACGCCAGTACCCGCTGGTTTGACAGACTTCTCGGCAACCCGAGAACGGGCCGCCGAGGATTTTGTTGATCTGAAAGTCGAGTTGACCGCTGTGTTGGGCCTCTAGGAGTTCTACATCTAGGGGGTGGCGGTCAGCGAGTAGGTGGTACCCACTGAAGTCAGGATGAGCGTGGCGCCATCCAGCGTCCAGGTCGGCTTGCTCTGCAGAAAATCCATCCAGGCCCTCTCGGCGTCGGACAGTCCTTCGCAGAACATTCTGGTGGACACCAGATTTCCCACGGTGAGCACACCATCTTCGGTGGATTGTGCCCCCTGCGAACCGATGCTGTTACAACTTGCGTTGGTCAGGATGCGCTCGCTGAAGCTCAGCGTGATCACTTCACCGTTGGGTGCATTCGGGATCGGCGTGGTGAACGACAAGCCGGCCAGTGTCGGGTCGATGGTCGCCGGCTGGTCGGCTTGCTGGGTCACCGTGTTGTCCTCCGGAATCTGCGGGATGCTGTTTTCGATCTTTTCGGTCGGTACTGCACCGGGATCTGTTGATGCGATGGAGGTCTGGGCCATTCCATCGGTATCGACGACGAATTCCAGTGAAGTATTCTCGGCGCCATGGATAGTGAGAATGTCGCCGACGATCGCGTAATTGACCGTTCCG
>JBBSUU010000447.1:0-3145 GCA_038234115.1 Mycobacteriales bacterium | reverse complement strand
CGCGGAGGCGGTGGAGGAAACCCTGCGCCGGATGGCAGTGGTGGTGGACAGCCAGAATTCCGGGGATCCGGACTACGAGCCGATGGCCCCGAGTTACGACGGTCTGGCCTTCGGTAGTGCCCGAGAGTTGCTCCTGGCCGGCCTCACCCAGCCGAGCGGATATACCGAACCGATTCTGCACCGCGGCCGGATCGCCAAAAAGGCATCAAAATCTCAAAACTGAATCAGCACCGTCGCGTGCGGCTCAGCCCAAGCGCTGAGCCGAACTTTCCCGGACAATCAGAGTCGGCCGAATGCGGTTGTTCAGTGGTGCCGGCCGGCCGGCCGGTGCGAGCAGAATCTGCAGCGTTCTCATCGCCAAGACCCGCAACGTTGTCGAATCCCACAACCGAAATGTTCCTGGGGACCGAGACGCCAGTTGGGATTCCCGCCAGCCGGTGATGCGGGAACGAGCGACGAACCAGTCCGTCAGTCTGCGGACATGGACGATGTTTCGATGCCCCAGATCCGCCAGAAGGGCAACCGCCAACTCGACCCCGGCGGCCTGATCGACAATTACTGAATGCATATTCGGCGCAGTTGGTGCATCGGGGGCCACCAGCACGATCGGGATCTGGCCGGCAGCTGCGCAGACCGCATCGGCTGCAAAGTCCTGTGGCGCGATGACCCTGATGATGGCTGACTTGCGAGCGACACATGTTTTGACCGGCGTCATGCATCGGTAGCCCCATCTCCGATCGCCTCGGAACCATCTATGCCTACAAGGAGTTCGACGGTGATCTGAATACCGGTTGGACCCGGGTGATGATCGGCGTGCCGGTTCTGTTCTTCATCGTGTTGCAAAGAGTCATCGCTCGCCGTAAATAGCTTCGATCGCATCACCATCGGCGGCGTTACTTGCCGCTACCATTCGCCGGCCGAGAGTAGCTGCAGCGCTGCGAACTTCGTCGCACCCAATAATTCGGTACGGCACCGGCACTGCGGCCAATCGCTCCACGTACCAGGACGGATTGCCGGTGCTACCGGTGAGCCGGGTGGTCCGGTCGTCGAGAGCTTCGAGTTTCCCGAGGGAAAGTGGCAACCGGCGGCGGGCTGCTTCCAGCGGCGCCTGGATCCGCACGTCCACCTCGTATTCCCAGCCCATCGCCATACTCGCTCCCAACTCGGTCACCGGGTCAAGATTGGCCGGCGGCGTGAAGCTGCCGCCGAGGATTTCGACCGCGGCAACACGATCGATGCAATAGGTCCGGTTGGCCTGGGAATGATGCGAAAAGCACAGCAGATACCAGCGACCATGGCGGACCACGACGGCCAGGGGGTCGACCAACATTGACCACTGCGACCCTGCCTCGGAACGGTAGGCGAGCTGCACCTGTTTGTGGTCGGCGCAGGCCTGCGCCAAGGTCATGGCTGTTCTGGGATCGGGTCGCGCGGCCGCCCGATCCGGCGCGACGGTCGCGGTGCGACGAACCGCCTCGGCCTGACCGGCAATGGTGGCCGGCAGGGCACGCAAGAGTTTGCCAAGGGCACTACCGACCGGATCTTTTCCGTCGGTGACATCGTGATGACCGTCCAGAACCGCCATACCCAGTGCCTCAGCCGTGGTGAACATCAAGGGCGGCAGCCGCATTCCGCGGCCCACTCGATAGCCCCTATAGGGCCCACGGACAGATTCCACCGGGAGGCCGGCATCACGGAGCACCGCTACATAGCGTCGAGCAGCCCGATCCGAAACCCCGAGAATCGTTGCCAGCCGGGCGGCGGTGATGCCCGGGCTGTCCTGGATCGCTTCCAGGCAGAGCAGAGCGCGGGCAGTGGGATTTGGCTGATCCATTGTGTGAGGTTGCCACACAATCCGGACGCAAACCGTCCTGATCCTCATCTACCGTCCTCCCATGACAACTGAAGAGCCTCCGTGGGAACCGCCGTTTGCCGGATCCGAAGTCGAACACCTCCTGGGCGCGCTGAACCGGCAACGGTTCACCTTCCGCTGGAAGGCCGGCGGCCTGGACGCCGCCGGACTGAACCGACGCGTCGGCATCTCCGTTCTGACGCTGGGGAAGTTGCTCAAACATCTCGCGCTGGTCGAAGACGACTGCTCGGGACCGCGGCTGGACGACTCCCGGATCGGCCTGCCCTGGGAAGGCGGCGATTGGGCCGCCGGCCTGGGCTGGGACTTTCGATCAGCACCGGATGACAGCCCGGAAGAACTCTACGAACTCTGGGACCAGGCCGTCGCACGCTCACGCGCTCGGTTCGAGAAGGTGCTGGCCGACGCCGGTCCGGAGCAGCTCGTTCATCTGTCCGATCCAGCGGGCAGGCACGCCAGTCTGCGAAGGCTGCTCTTCGACATGATCGAGGAGTACGGCAGACACACCGGGCACGCCGATCTTTTGCGTGAAAATGTTGATGGACTGGTCGGTGAGGATCCGCCCGCGAATTGGCGCCCGTAGTTGTACGGCGTTGGTCGGTCGGCAGTGGGTGTCGCTGCCCTTATTCCGCCGGGGCTCCCACCACTATGCCGTGGGCACCGGCAAAATAGACCGCTTGCTCGGTATCGATGTGGGCACCGGCCGCCTTGGCGCCGGTCCAAAGATCAGCTCCGACCACTGCTCCGCGCAGGTCGGCGTGCTTGAGGATGACGCCGCCGGTGCGCGCTCCGGTGAGATCTGTTCGGCGCAGATCGCAGCCGGTTAAATCGGCGCCGGTCAGATTGGCTTCGCGCATTCGTAGACCGGAAAGGTCTGTGCCGGCAAGCTTCTCACCTGCAAATGAGGTGAGTGTCAGATCGCACTCGAGGAAAGTAATTGGCAGTAGCCGGCAATGCCGGAAGGAACTACCGGTCAGGCGGCAGGCATTGAACCTCGCCCCGTGAAATGGGGTGTATTCGAACTGACAGGTCGTGAAGGCACTTGCCGTGTAGACACTCCCGTACATCTCGGCACTGGTGAATTGACATTGTTCGAAATTGACCCGGTTGCCCACAATGCCGGCCAAGCTGGCACCGGAGAAGTCGCAACGCTGAAAGGTTACCCCCTCCAGGGTTTGTTCCCGAAGGTCAACCTCGGTGAAATCTTCATCCTGATAAAGCGTTTCGGTCAGTCGCACCGGCTCAGCCTAATGGAAGGCCAAGCCCGGGCGGCCT
>JBBSUU010000446.1:0-3156 GCA_038234115.1 Mycobacteriales bacterium | reverse complement strand
GTCACAATTTTTCCTAACTGTGCGGTTCTCGGCCCCGGCTGTGACGGCGGGACCGACCGATGACGCGCCATCCGATACCGGCGCGGTACTGCGATAACAAACTGGGTCTGGACCAACAAACTGGGTCTGGACCAACAAGCTGGGTCTGCACCAACAAGCTGGGTCTCAACCATTGAGCTCGGTCAAGACAATCGCCTGATCAGCGTCGAGTGCTTTGCTCCTCGAGCTCGGCAACCAGACTTTTCAGTTTCTCACGAATTTCTGCCGTCGCCGCACTGACAGCTCTCTTCCCGGCTCCGGGTGGCACCGCGAACGACTCCCCGACCAGCACGTCTACCTTCGGGCGGAACCTGCGACGAGCGCCGCTGGGTCTGCGGGTGCCCCGTATTGCAACCGGCACCACGGCCGCACCCGATCGCGCGGCGAGCCAACCGGCACCGTTGAAGACCGACTCGACCCGACCCTCGCCGCGGGTGCCCTCGGGAAAGATTCCGATGGTCCCACCTGTCTTCAACTGGGCCAGCGCATTCATCAGCGGCCCGCGATCCGGGATATCCCGATTGAGCCCGTATTGGCCTACGGCAGTGAGCAGCCATCCCATAAATCCGGTGAACATTTCCGCCTTGACCAGGAACGATATTCGTCGCGGCAGCGCGCCGAACAACAACGGTCCGTCCAGGGCAGCAGAGTGATTGACCGCAAAAATTACCGGCCCGGTAGGGGGAATCCTGGCAATTCCCTGGAACCGAAGTCGGAACGCGACGAGCCCGAGCACGATCCCGATCCGGCGTCCGCGGTCGACCCCGCGTGGCCGCGCCGCGGGCGGAACCGGATCCAGCGAGCCACCAAGATGGCGCCACCTCATCTGATGCCCCGTTCTCCCGCCAAGACCAGAACCGCCTCGACGCACTGCGCAATATCCAGATCTGTGGAGTCCAACACAATCGCGTCTGCGGCTGCCTGCAGCGGTGCGTGTGTCCTGGTCGTGTCGTAATTGTCTCGGTGCGCGATTGCCGCCCGGACCGCTGCCAGGTCCGCCTGAGCACTCACAGTGGCTTTGACCTCACCGTGCCGACGGCTGGCTCGAATCTCCTCCGAAGCGGTCAAGTAGATCTTCAATGGCGCGTCCGGAGTGATCACGGTGCCGATATCGCGTCCCTCTACCACCATTCGTCCGGAATAGGCCAACCGCTGTTGCTTGGACTTGAGCCACTCCCGCACTGCCGGGTTGGCTGATACCGGTGACACCGCTGTGGTCACGGCCGTGCTGCGGATTGCCCGACCGACGTCTTCGCCCCCAAGTCGATGAATCTGTTGATTGGGATCTGTGGGTGACTCGAAATTCAGATCCAACAACAGTTTTGCCACCGCTTGCGCATCGTCTGGATCGATACCGGCGTTCAATACGGCCAGTGTGACGATCCGGTACATCGCGCCGGTGTCGAGGTACCCGGCGCCTAAAGCGCTGGCCACCTTCCGTGAGACGGTGGACTTACCGGTGCCGCTGGGGCCGTCGATGGCGATCACGAAGATGCTTTCCTGCTCGGTAACGGGGCTGAGGGGGCGGGCCGAAGAAGTCGGCCTCACACCGGTCGGCGTCGCCGATCCCGGGGTGGGGCTACCTGGCAGAGCCGGCATTTCGGCAGTCAGTCCGCGCGGACTTTCAGCAGACCTTTCGGGTGGGCTCTGCGCAGACAGTTCCGGCAAACCTTCGGCAGACAGTTCCAGCATGGATCACAGACCGACTGCGCGGTAGAGCAGACCGATCTCGACGGGGTTTAATTTGCGGATGCTGCCGGGCCGTTGATGGCCGAGTTGGACGTCGCCGATCTTGGTTCGGACCAGCCGCGAGACTGGGTGACCGACCTCTTCGAGCATCCGTCGAACGATGTGGTTACGACCTTCGTGAATCACGATCTCCAGGACTGCTCGACCGTTGTGCTGATCGACGATTTCGAAACCGTCGACCTTGACCGGACCGTCCTCGAGTTCGACGCCCTTCTTCAGCCGTTTCCCCAGATCCCGCGGGATCGGCCCGGGAACTTCAGCCATGTAGGTCTTGGACACACCGTAGGAAGGATGGGTTAGCCGGTGTGCCAGATCCCCATCGTTGGTCAGCAGGATGAGACCCTCCGAATCGGCATCAAGCCGTCCGACGTGGAAAAGTCGCTCAGTGCGGTCCTGCACAAGTTGGCCAATATGCGGCCGACCGAGGTCATCAGACATGGTGGACTGCATCCCCGGCAGTTTGTTCAGCGCCAGGTAGACCTGTTCCTCGCTGAATCCGACCCGATTGCCGTCCACGTGGATGATGGCGTTGTGCGGGTCGACCCGGGTGCCCATCTCCCGCACGATCAGACCATCGACCTTGACCCGGCCGGCCCTGATCAGTTCTTCGGCGTGCCGCCGAGAGGCGACACCGGCTTGCGCGAGCACCTTCTGCAGGCGGACGCCTTCGTCCTTCGCGGCATCTTTTTTGGTGTGGGCGAAGTCAGCTTCATCCCATTCGAACTTCTGTGGTTCTTGTTTGTCAGTCATCGCAATCAATCATCGCTGATTCCATGTCAGCGGGCGTAATTCGTCCGCTGACTTAGTCAACTTCGTCAAAGGAATCAATTTCCGGGAGCAGGGGGCCGAGCGCCGGCAGGTCTTCCAATGAGGACAACCCCAAACGCTCGAGAAACAATTCTGTGGTTCGGTACAACAGTCCGCCGGTTTCGGCGTCCGTTCCCACTTCTTCGGCCAACCCGCGGGCGGTCAGGGTACGGATGACTCCGTCCACATTCACGCCGCGAACGGCTGCAATGCGAGCACGGGTAACTGGTTGACGGTAGGCGATAACGGCCAAAGTCTCCAATGCAGCGCGGGAAAGCCTGGTTTGCTGGCCGTCCAGGACGAATCGTTCGACGACGTGCGCGAAGCGATCACGGGTGTAGAGACGCCAACCCCCGCCAAATTCTCTCAGCTCGATGCCGGATCCGGATTCCGTGTATTTCAACGCCAGTGCCTCGAGTTCGGCGGCCACCCTGCCGGATGGATAACCGACCGCGTGCGCAATTGCGGAGATCTCTACCGGAGTGTCAACCACCAGCAGGATGGCTTCGATCGCGCCGGCCAAGTCGTCCTCCTCGACCCCGTCGGGTGCGATTGGCGCCG
>JBBSUU010000445.1:0-3177 GCA_038234115.1 Mycobacteriales bacterium | reverse complement strand
TGGATGATGGCGGCGCCGGCCCGCGCTGCGCCGATCGATGCGCTCGCGATCTCATCCGGCGTCACGGGTAGATGCGGTGACATCGTGGGGGTATGGATCCCGCCCGTGGTGGCGCAGGTGATGATGATCGGTTTGGGCATGTCAGACCGCCGAGCCGACAGCAGCAGCGCCGGGCCGGGATTGGGCCATCGCCCCGGGCAACCCCACCAGATCGCGATAGGCCTCGAGGATGAGACCGTGAAAATGGTGAACACCGTGCTCGGACAGACCGGAGCCGGCCGGGTCGTACACAATGCGGCCCTGAGTGAACGCCGGCGTCCGCATTCCTCGCTGCACACTTTCCACCAGGTCGATGTCCTGCACCTGCAATACCTCGTCGATGTACTTGATTGACTCGACCTCGGCCTCGTTGGGTTCGCTGGTCTCCAAGTAGAAGTCCCAGGTCTCAAGCGTCCGGTCGGGTCCGTCGGGCAGCACTTGGAAGACCATGAAATTGCCACGGCCGGGATATCGCAACAGGCAGGTGTTGGGCCATAACCACCACACCGCATGGGTATTCACCGTCGCCCCGGAGACGTCATAGGCCGCGTTCGGTTCTTTCCCGGCATCGGCGAAATGACTGGACCAAACGCCGTGGGTCTTCACCTCATAGGTATCCATGTCGACCAGGGAGACGAATTCCTTGTGTGCGATATGGCAGTGGTAGCACTCGAGGAAGTTGTCGATGACGTTCTTCCAATTGGTGTTTACCTCATAGGAGAGTCGCTTCGCGTGCGTCAGGCTCGCGATATCTGGTGCCCATGATGCGATGTCGGCTGCCAGGTCGGCAGCCTGTTCGGCCAGGGGGACTGCCGCCGAGTCCAGATTCACGTAGACAAAGCCGGCAAATTCCTCGACCAGGACCTGATCAAGGCAGATCTGAGATTTGTCGAATGTTTCCATCCGATCCGCTCGGCGGGCGCCGGCAAGTTGTCCGGTGAGGTCATAGGTCCAGGCGTGATAGGGGCAGATGATGGCACGGGTGGTGCCCGATCCGCTGAGCAACTCGTGTGCGCGATGCTTGCAGACGTTGTAGAACGCCCGAAGTTCGCCGTCACGTCCGCGTACCACCGCAATCGGCATCTGAGCCACCGTCGCGGAAACGTAACTGCCTGGCTTCACCAACTTCTCGGAGTGGCACACCCATTGCCAGGTCCGGGAGAAGATCGCCTGCTGATCCATCTGGGACCATGGTAGTTCGGTGTAGGCCTCCGAACGCAGCGACATCGACTTGGCCGGATCGACGTGGTAGCCGTCAGCAATCGATTGCACTGCAACAGATGTCACAGGATTCATTGCGCACTCTCCAGTCGAGCCGGCGAGGACTCAGAATTGAACGCGCGCGAAACCGGATCAAGCCCGACCGACGGAGCGTCCCGAAGAACCCAAACGTAACCGAGATTGTACGATCGTTCAAGTGTTGGCGAGTCCGTCCGGCGGTTTTTCCGGTTGGCTGGTGCCGGTCCGGGTTCTGTTAGGAAGCGTCCTGATCGTCTATACCCAGGAGGGCACGAGCGATATAGAGGTCCTGCAGGGCAATTCCGGAGCTGTCGAAGATGGTGACCTCGGTGTCGTTGACCCGCCCGGGGCGCGCGCCGGTGAGAACATCACCGATCGCGGTCACCTCGGTCCGGTTGTCCGCCACCAGGTCTGCAACGTGTTGGAACTCGCCGATGCGCAGTGATTGGGCAGGAAGGTCGCAAAACAGCCCGGACGAGCCCAAAAGCGCAACGGGAAGCTCCTGTTTACCTTTGGCGTCGGCGCCCATGCTGCTGACATGAGTGCCGGGCGACACCCATTCAGCAGCAAACAGCGACTCCCGCGCATTGGTCGCGGTAACAATGATATCTGCTGCACGACAGGCTTTTTCGGCCTCGGCCAGGCTCCCGGGCAGCCCCTGTCCGTGCAGCGCCGTGACGAGTGCCTGTCCTCGAGCTGCATTTCGGGCGACCACATTAATCGTGTTCAGACTTCGGATTCTGGCCAGTGCGAGGCACTCGTAGAAGGCTTGGTGACCAGCGCCGAAGACGGTCAGGGTGTCGGCATCGGCTACGGCGAGGGCGTCGGTGGCCACCGCATCGGCGGCCGCTGTCCGGTAGGCGTTGACCCGGCCGGCCTCGACGACCGCGCTGACCCGACCGGTCCCCTGGTCGATGAGCAGGATCGTGGTTCCGTGACGAGGCAGATCCATGGCGTCGTTGCCCGGCCAATAGGAGCCGATCTTGACGCCGGCAGCGTCCTTCGTCGAACCGGATTTGATCGTGAAAGTGTTGGCCGGGTCGTAGCTGTGTGCGTGCACAGCGGGGAATACCGTCGAACCGGGCTGACTGGCGACTATCAATGCCTCCCGGACAGCTCGGTAGGCGAGTTCTTCGGTGACAAGGGCAGCCGATTCGGTTTCGGATAGAAACAGCATGATCGTCACCAGCCCCTGACTCGGGACCAGGTGGTTGTCCCATCGTCGCTGATGACGTGATAGGAGTCGTGTTGAGACGCGGTGGCGCAGGCATGATTGGGCAGAATCCGGACCCGGCTGCCGACCGGTAGATGCGGTAGCGGATGCGGTGAGTCCTCTCGTGCGCTGAGGATTCCGTGTTCCTGGCTGGCATCGCTCATGAGCAGGTCGGGATAGACCTGACCCGCCACGTCTGCCACCAATCCGTATCCCTGATCGAGATGCTGCCGAGAGGTACCGCGGTCCCGTGAGGTCGCCATCCAGCCGCCGTCGGTGATGATCCACCCCTTGTCCGGTTGATGACCGATCACCGTAGCAACGACGGAGAGGGCGAGATCATCGACGACACACACTCCGATGCCGGCCATCACCAGATCGAAGAACACGAAGTTACCGGCCCTGACCTCGGTGACCCCGCGCAGGTCCCGAGCAAAATGCGCGGTCGGGGTGGATCCGACACTCACCACCGGGGAGCGGTGCCCGGCGGCGCGCAATGTCTGGGCGGCAGCGACCGCGGCGACCCGTTCAGCTTCGGCAGCGGCCACCAATGCTTGTTCGGTGTTACAGAAATATGACTCACCCGCGTGGACCAACACACCGCGCAGCTCGGCGCCGGCTACGACCGCGGTGGCGATTTCCAGCAGTGCCGGATCGCCTGGGCGCACACCACCGCGATGTCCATC
>JBBSUU010000444.1:0-3180 GCA_038234115.1 Mycobacteriales bacterium | reverse complement strand
AGATTAGGTCACCGGATGCAGGGGTCCCAGGTCCGAACGAGCCGGAGGCAAATAATTCGGTGGCGAAACCCGCACCGCCGGAAGATGATGGGAACGCCTCGATCCGGGTCGGGGTCAGCCGGGCCAAGTCGCCGGTTACCGTCCGACCATCGCGTGCAGGATATCGACATGAGCGAAATGTCTTTCACCTTGACCGAATTGGAAATTCCGCCGAACCTGGAAACCGGGACCGGTCCGGATTTTTTGGAGATGGTCCTGGTACGCAACAAGATTGAGACGGCCACCCTCGGGACCGACGCCCTCAATCCGACCGCAAGTGAGTTGCTGATCCACTATCTGGGGCAGGTCGAGGAGAACCTCAGATTGTTCTTGATGAGGGTGGGGCCGCAGATTGTCGGGCGGGCTGTGATGGGGTGGTCGCACGCGCCAGGCGCGCGGGTCACCGATATCAATATCGAGGTACTGCCGGATTTTCGTGGAAACGGCATCGCCTCCCGCGTTTTGGAACAGCTTCAGCAGGTCAGCCTGGATGAGGGTAGGACCACCATTCAGTCCTGGCCGCTGCACTCTCCGCTGGACGAACTCCCGCATCTGCCATCCCCGACCGGATTCGGCCACCTCTCGGCCGGTGACCCGGGAGCGAAATTCTTGCTCAAGCAGGGTTTCACCCTTGAACAGATCGAGCGGGTCAGCTTTCTTGACCTGCCGTTGGACCCAAATGTCCTGTCACAACTACGATCGGAAGCACAATCCCACGCCGCCGGATATCACGTTCATGAGTGGTTTGGTCCAACGCCGCAGCGGTGGCGTTGTGATCTGGCAGTGCTACGCAGTCGGATGAGCACCGACGCACCCTCTGCCGACCTCGATGTCGACGAGCTTGTCTGGGATGTAGAGCGCATCGATGCCCTGGATGCCGGTTATCTCACCGGCGGCACACACGTCGTCACTGCTGCTGCCGAACAACTCGGGAGCGGGAAACTTGTCGGGTTCACCGAATTGGCCATTGCGGCCGGATCCCCTGGGGCAGCCAGCCAGCTGGACACCCTGGTGCATGGCAGCCATCGCGGCCATCGACTTGGAATGCTGCTGAAGGTGGCCAATCTGCAGGCGCTGACCGCTGAGTATCCACAGGTCCGACTGGTGACCACCTTCAATGCCGAGGAGAACCGACCGATGCTCAGCGTCAATGAAGCGATCGGCTTCAGCGCAGCCGGCCGGGCCGCCGGATGGCAAAAGTTGCTGATGAACCCAAGCACCATCTAGGTGCGGTGTCTTGGTCGATGCCGACCGGGTTTAGCGTGGACCTCGGGTAAGACCGCACCGATTACATCCGACGGGTATGCGAAAAGTGAAGGAATCAGCGCAATGACGCCGCAGCACACCTTGGCAACTGATCAAGTCCGCATGGCCAGAGATCTGCTCCTCAAGTACCGGACCGACTACGCCGCGGCGATGGCCGAATTCTCCTGGCCGCGCCCGGATACCTTCAATTTCGCGCTGGAATGGTTCGACGTGTTGGCGGCGGAGCATCCGGATCGGTCGGCCCTGAAAATAGTGGAGGAGGACGGACGAGTCACCGAACGCAGCTACAGTGACCTCTCCGCCCGATCGGACCAGGTGGCCAATTGGCTGCAGAGTCTGGGAGTGGCGCGCGGTGACCGCGTCATTCTGATGTTGAGTAATCAGGTCGAGCTGTGGGAGTGCATTCTCGGCGTGATCAAACTTGGCGCCGTATTGATCCCGGCCAGCACGTTGCTCGATACCGAGGATCTGACGGACCGGGTTCGTCGTGGCGGTGCCCGGTTTGTCATCGCGCGTTCGGCCGACACCGCCAAATTCGACGCCATCAAGGAGAACTTCGGCCGGATCCGGGTTCGGGACCATGACGAAACCTCGCCGGCGCCGGCGGGCTGGCATGACTACGGCGACTCAGCCCAGGCCCCGTCGGGGCACACCGCCGACCAGCCGACACCGGCAGCTGACCCGCTGTTGTTCTATTTTACGTCCGGCACCACCGCGCTGCCGAAATTGGTTGCCCACAGTCAGATCTCCTATCCGATCGGACATCTGTCGACAACTTACTGGCTCGGCCTGCAGCCAGGGGACGTCCACCTGAACATCTCCTCGCCAGGTTGGGCAAAACATGCCTGGTCGAACGTGTTCGCTCCGTGGATCGCCGGCGCCTCTGTTTTCGTCTACAACTACGGCCGGTTCAATGCGCAGGCCTTGATGGAAGTCATGCAGCAGAACGGGATTACCACTTTCTGCGCGCCGCCCACGGTCTGGCGGATGCTGATCCAAGCGGACCTGTCGTATCTGAAAAACCCACCGCGAGAATTGATCGGGGCCGGCGAACCGTTGAACCCCGAGGTCATCGAGCAGGTCCGCAAGGGTTGGGGGGTCACCATTCGGGATGGTTTCGGCCAGACGGAGATGACCGCCGCCATCGGCAATTCACCCGGGCAGGAAGTGCGGGACGGATCGATGGGTCGGCCGCTCCCGGGTTATGTGGTGGCCCTGATCGATCAGGCAACCGGGGAGCCCAGCGACACCGAGGGTGAAATCTGCCTCGACCTCGCCCACCGGCCGGTGGCGTTGATGAGCGGCTACTACGCCGATGTCGAGAAGACCGCAGAGGCAATGAGTTCCGGCTACTACCACACGGGTGATGTCGGTTCCCGGGATGCCGATGGTTACATCACCTACGTCGGTCGCGCCGATGATGTTTTCAAGGCCTCCGATTATCGGATCTCACCCTTCGAACTGGAATCGGTGTTGGTGGAACACCCTTCGGTGGCCGAAGCGGCGATCGTACCGTCACCGGATGCGCTGCGTCTTTCCGTACCCAAGGCGTACGTGGTGCTCAGGGTCGGTGTGAATGGCGATGCAGCCGCCGCCCGGGACATCTTTGCCTATGCCAAAGGGCGGCTGGCTCCGTTCAAGCGGATCAGAAGACTTGAATTTGTTGATGCCGACGGGTTACCCAAAACTATCTCCGGCAAGATTCGTCGGGTTGAGCTTCGTGGTCGCGAGGCGTCCATTCATGCCGGGTCGGAGAAAGTGGCAACGGAATTTCGGCTGGAGGACTTCCCGGACATCTGATCGGCCGCCAGCAGCAGCGATGTCAGATCGGCGGCCACCGGTAAGGAGGTCCGCCCGACTGCCGATCTCAGTTCT
>JBBSUU010000443.1:0-3185 GCA_038234115.1 Mycobacteriales bacterium | reverse complement strand
GATTACCGCCCTCCAGCCGTTCGCGCTGAGATCCTCGGCAGGGCAAACAAAGTTTCCCGCTGCATTGTTTACCAGCCCGTCGATACGACCGAACTCCGAGATTGTCTCCTGCACCATGGCTTCTACCGCTTGGGGATCACGAACATCGGTCACGCTGGCCAGTGCACGTCCGCCGTCTTTACCTGCTACCGACACCACCGCATCCAATTTGCTTTTGGTCCTACCGGCAACTGTGACCGCAGCACCAAGCTCGCATAAGCGAAGAGCAATCGATCGGCCAATTCCGGACCCACCGCCGGTGACGACGAAGACTCGATCCTTCATAGATTCCATAGCTACTCCCTAATCGTGGTTATCTGTTGAACTAACGAGTGAGCGGGAGCGTCCCGGTTCAATCGACAAGCGGCACCATGGCGCGAAACCCGCTGCGTCGCGGCCACAACTGGCTCAGAAGCAATATCAGAGCGGCAACACCGAAACCTGCCCCTCCAAGGAAAACGGCGGCATATGAGCCGGACCAAGTCAGCATCATCCCGAGGATTAGCGCTCCCGCCGCGGCGCCGATGTCGTAGGACGCGCTGTAAGCCGCAACCACCGCCCCTTCCTGGCTGGGCGGCACACCGGCCAGAGCGACCTGTAGAAGGTTGGTGTACATCAACCCAACCGCAACAGCCATAAGGCCCGCCGACAGGTACAGCGACACCGGGTGTTGCCACCAAGCCGCTACCAGCAGACCCAACACATTCGCCACGGTACCGATGGTGACCACCTCGATCACCGGGAGCCGGTCGAATCTGCTGGCACCCCCGATCCGAATCACCAGCACCACACCCGAGTAAGTCAGAAACACCGTACCCGTTGCGGCAACACCAATCTGAGGACCGTACAGCGGCACGAATGCAGAAAACGCTGCCCAACCTGCGATGGATAACGCAAACACGCCGCCTGGCAACAGTGCCGCCGGATGAATCAGGTTCGACAGGGTACGGCGCTTCGCCGGCGGGTCTGCATCCTCTCGCACAAATGGTTCGAACAATCGCCGTCCCGGCAGGCATGACGTGCCCGCCAGCATCAAGGTCAGACCAGAAGCGATCCAGGTCCAACCAATACCCCACTGTTTCAGGAGTAGATCGCCCAACACGGGGCCAACAGCCACACCCAGGAATAGGGGAATCGAAAAGTACGCCAGGACGCTGCCTCTGCGGCCGCTTGGTGCTGACCGCACCACCCCCGTCGCCGCAGCCGTGTAGAAGAACCCCACTGCAGCTCCGTCGATAAAGCGCAGCACCCACATCCAGACCAGCTGCGGAAGCGCGGGTGTCAGAACCAAGGCACCGACCGCGATCACTACCGAAACGAGCATCATGGGCTCCGGGCGGTAGCGTGCGAGATAGGCGGCGGCGAAGGGTCGGGAGAGCACCGTTGCTAATCCGTATACAAGAAATGTCGCGCCGATCTCGGTGCCACCACCGCCAAGTTCGCCCTCTACCCATTGCGGAATGATCGGCACCAGCATCCCGACAGAGAGGAAGACCCACCACACCGCTGACACCACCAGAGCGAAATGCGGCGGAACCTTCCGATCCGGCTGAGGCATCAGGTGCGCACATGGAATTCAGGAAGATTAAAGCCGTCGGCTACCGGTCGCCAGTTAAGTACAACAGAATCGCCCACCTTCACCGCTCCCAGGTTGTCAGCCACAATGTTTGCCAGAAATCGAACTCCCTCATCAAGGTCGACAAACGCTACGGCGTAGGGACAGTCCTCCTGACCCATCGACTCAAATGGGCGGTAGTGAATCGAAATGGCATGGATCAAACCGGATCCGGAACTCTCTCGCCATTCGAGTTCGGTAGACAGGCATCCGGGACAGGCTTGCCTGGGGTGATGTATGTATCTCTCGCACGCCGGGCACCACTGCAGAAGGAGGCGCCGATCCCTTGTGGCTCTCCAGTATGGCTCGGTTACGTCTGACGGGCTAGGGCAGAGATTTTTCTGACTCATAAGGTTGCCTCCGTTCCTAGGACGACCGTGGACATCGCTGAAAGAAACTGACCAGAGCCGTGAGCTACTGCCAAGTCGAGTTTGTCGATCTGGCGATCGCCGGCAGCCCCCCTGAGCTGCCGCACAGCCTCGGTGAGCAGGAAAATGCCGTACATCCCGGGATGGGTGTACGACAGGCCGCCGCCGTTGGTGTTCATCGGTAGTGATCCACCGGGTGCGGTACCACCGTCTGCGACAAAGGCGCCGGCTTCCCCTTTTGCTACGAAACCCAGATCTTCGAGGTGCAACAGTGCGGTGATGGTGAATGAGTCGTACCCCATGAGCAAACCAACATCGGATGCTTGCACCCCGGCTTGGGCGAAGGCGCGTTTCCCAGTGACAGAACCTGGTGTGATAGTCAGGTCGGGCATCGCATGAATCATGTTGTGGGTGTGCAGACTTGAGGTTCCCAACACGTAGACGGTCGGCTGCCGTAGATCTTTGGCCCGTTCGGCACTGCTGACCACTATCGCGCCGGCCCCGTCGGTGACCAGACAGCAGTCCAGTTGGTGCAAAGGTGAGCAAATCACCGGGGACGCCAGCACATCGTCGATCGTTAATGACTCTTGAAGTTTGGCTTGAGGATTGAACTTTGCCCATTTTCTGGTGGCAACCGCGATAGCCGCCAATTGCTCGGCGGTGGTGCCGTAAACCGCCATATGACGACTGGCAGCTAGTGCGTAGCTCCCCAGAAGACCTAGACCGTATGGGGTTTCAAATTCATCACGAGGCCCTGGTGTTTCCACCCAGCCTCCTCGGCCAGCTTTGCGGTCACTGCGGGGGGTCGCGGCGTAGACGATTACGATGGTCTCGGCCAAACCGGCGTTGATGGCAGCCGCCGCCTTCTCGACATATAGCTCGTATCCGCTGCCCCCCGTGTAGGTGGATTCGGTGAAACTGACCGGGAGGTCAAGAAACTCTGCCAGGTCCAGCGAGGAATCTGCGTGCGCGACACCGTCAACATCGGAGAGCGATAGACCGGCATCTTCCAGCGCCTCCTTGATCATTCGCGCCTCAAGAGCTCGACCGTGGGTCGGGAGTTCACCGGTGGCAGAAGCTGCCTCGGCGATCCCGACGATGGCGGCCGCGCCTCGTAGGGTTCGGGTCGTATCCATAGCTCTTCAGACCTTTCAGAGTGTGAG
>JBBSUU010000442.1:0-3191 GCA_038234115.1 Mycobacteriales bacterium | reverse complement strand
CTTGCGCAGTGCCTTGCCGGCGTCGAGCGCAAAGTTTCGCAACAGTCGGTCGCCCTGGTGGTGCCCGAAATCATCGTTGTAATTCTTGAAGTGATCGAAATCGACAAGAGCAAAATGGATCGGCTGGTGACCAGCCGCCGATTGTTCGATCAGTGCCAGCGAGGCGGTGTGCCAGCCGCGGCGATTCAGCACGCCCGTCAGTGGATCCGTTTCGGCCAGGCGCTCAAGCTCCTTCCGCAGCCGCAGTGCGGTCAGTGCCGACGCGGCCTCATCGGCCAAACTTGCCACCGTCCGGATCGAGCGGTCATCGAGCCGACTGATTCGGCGATCCCAGGCCACTGCCAGCAACGCAATTACCTCGCCCTTGTCGAGCACCGGCTGCCACAGCATGGTTTTGGCCGAGGGCAAGACAGCCAGCGCGTCGCTGGAAAGTGGCTCAAGATTCGGATCGGTGATGAACATTGCTCGTCCGCTCTGCCAAACCCGGGTAGTTGCGGTGGTCCCGATCAACGGCACCGTCGTGCCGGCGGCGGGAATTCCAACTTTTTCGCTGACCACTAAATTCTCATCATCCAGACGTTCCAGCAGCGCCACCGCAATCGCATCTGAAAGCTCGCTGACTGCGGCGACCACCATGGGCCGGGGGTCCTCACCGGATTGAACACAACGCGCGATTTGGGCGGCCGCCGATTGTGCCGCCTCGGAACGCTGCAAAGCGGCCTCGGCCTCCTTGCGATCGGTGACGTCCTGCGCGTGCGCGAGGGTCCACCTCTCACCATTGGGACCGTGGACAGTCGCCAACGACAACCAGGCCCACCGGATGGAACCATCCGGGCGGATGTACCGCTTCTCCACTCGCACGACGCCGCCGGCGCCGGCCGAATCCATCAGCAGGGATATGTTGGCGTGCTGTTCGAGGTCATCCGGGTGGGTGTAGGGCCGGGAGGAACGCCCGAGCAGCTCAGCTCGGTCCCGTCCGAGTAAATTGCACCAGGCCTGATTTGCCTCGACAACGTGGCCCTTTTCATCGGCCAACCCGATTCCCACCGGGCTGGCGGTAAAGACCTCGCGGAAGCGTCGTTCGGACTCGGCGCGCGAGTCCTGGCTGCGAACCAATTCCTGCCACTGCTGATCGACTTGGACCTGGGTTTCCCGCAGTACTCGATCACCGGCGGTTCGACGGAGGAAAACGAGGATTGCCAGCCCGATCGAGGCGAACATCAAGATCCCGAAGTGCACCCTGAGGTCACTTGTCGGCGCACTGGTCTGGACCGAGTTAAATCGATCGGGGGCGATGAAGACCACAACCGCCCAGAGTGACCCCGCCACTCCCACCAGAAGCACGAGAGCGCGCTCGGTGCTGACTATCGCGCCGGCGCCGATCATTACCAACATCAAGACGCCGGATTGCTGCATCTGACCGGTGAACAGGATGACAAAAAGGGTGTCCAAAATCGGCACCAGGCATAAGAGCGTGGTCAGAATCTCGAGCTCGGCGGCTTGCACGTCCGGGTTGCGCAACCGGCGCCACAGCGCCAACAGACAGCCGGCGCTCAGTGCGGCGGCGCCCGTCAACAAACCCAGCGGCTGCCCTTCCAGAGAAAGGAGCCGCGCCGGCACCAGCCCCAGATATACCAACGAGGCCGAACCGGCTGCCACTCGCACCAGATGTCGGCTTTGGCTTATCCGGCTGATCTTCAGCTCCACTTGTCAATTAAGCACCAGCGGCCCGCCGGCTACAAGTAAGCGCGGGCCAAGTGCAGCTGAAACTGGAGCAATACCAGTTGGAATTCACCTCTGGTGTGGTCTGACCACATGAGTTAGTCTGTGGTCAGACCACACCCAGCCGTTCGATGGAGATCCTGTGACTAAGCGCCAAGTTCCGAAATGGTCCGAGCTCAAACCACTGCTCAAGGCCAAGCCGATCGAGTTCGATGCGACAACGCGGCGGCTGAACAAGGCGCTCACCATCAAAGATCTGCGGACAACTGCAAAGAAGCGGACACCCGGGTCTGTCTTCGACTACACCGACGGCGCCGCCGAGGCCGAGATCACCTTGGCCAGATCACGAGATCTGTTCTCCCAGATAGAGTTCCGCCCGTCCATCCTGCAGGATGTGTCCAATACCGACACCACCACCGCCATCCTGGGCAAACCGGCCGGCCAGCCATTCACCTTTGCCCCCACCGGATTCACCAGGCTGATGCACCACGAGGGCGAAAGCGCCGTGGTCCGCGTCGCGCAGCGGCACAACATTCCTTACGCGCTCTCGACCATGGGCACCACCTCGATCGAGGATGTCGCAGCCGCCGGACCGGATGCGCGAAAGTGGTTCCAGCTATATGTCTGGAAGGATCGGGGGGCCGGTGAGGACCTGATGCTCCGAGCCAAAGCAGCGGGATACGAAGCCCTGATACTGACCGTCGATGTGCCGGTCGCCGGCGCCAGATTGCGCGACACCCGGAACGGTTTTGCCATCCCGCCAGCGCTGACGGCAAAAACCGTTCTCGATGCAGCCACCCACCCCGCCTGGTGGATCAACCTGCTGACCACCGCGCCGTTGACCTTTGCCAGTCTCAGCTCCTGGAGCGGCACCATCGGCGACCTACTGGACAAGCTCTTCGATCCGACAATGACCATCGCCGACCTGGAATGGATCCGATCGTTCTGGGACGGGCCCTTGATCGTCAAGGGCATCCAAACCGTGGCCGATGCCAAGCGAGTGGTGGACGCCGGTGCCGATGCAATCGTGTTGTCCAACCACGGTGGGCGGCAATTGGACCGGGCGCCGGTGCCACTGCGGCTGGTTCCCGATGTTGCCGACGCCGTCGGCGGCGACGCCGAGATCTGCGTGGACACCGGCATCATGAGCGGGGCCGATATCGTCGCCGCGATTGCCCTGGGCGCCAATTACACG
This sequence comes from Mycobacteriales bacterium, assembly GCA_038234115.1. Lineage (GTDB taxonomy): Bacteria > Actinomycetota > Actinomycetes > Mycobacteriales > Nakamurellaceae > Nakamurella. The sequence goes on along the minus strand of JBBSUU010000442.1, from coordinate 274 downwards.
ATGATCGGCCGGGCCTATCTCTATGGCCTGATGGCCGGCGGCGAGCGCGGGGTTGAACGGGCAACGGAAATTCTGGCCAAGGAAGTGAAGCGGACGATGCAGTTGCTCGGGGTGAACAAAATTACTGATTTGGGATCGCAACACATCCGCCTGCCTTGATCCTTCGCCGTCCAGCCGGGCGAACGACCGGCGGGACGGCTGGACGGCGGGGCGCGCCACCCCGGCGTGAATCCGGTGGTTCGCCGCAACCTTCCGGACCGTCGGGGATGGGCCG
>JBBSUU010000441.1:0-3194 GCA_038234115.1 Mycobacteriales bacterium | reverse complement strand
TTCCTGAGCGACTGCGAGACAAACTGCCTGATCGCACCGTCCGGCGCGGTGGAATGGATGTGTATTCCCCGGCCCGATTCGCCGAGTATCTTCACCTCGCTGCTTGATCGCTCGGGGGGCAGCTTCCGAGTCGGTCCCTACGGCGTGCAGGTGCCGTCGGCCCGTCGCTATTTGCCCGGAACGCTCGTGTTGGAGACCACCTGGCAAACCCCTACCGGATGGGTCGTCGTACGAGACGCGCTGATCATGGGCCCGTGGCACAACGTTCGGGAGCGATCCAAGACCCATCGTCGCTCCCCCACCGACATGGATGCCGACCATGTACTGGTCCGCTCGATCAAATGCATCTACGGCAACGTTGATATCGAGGTGCACTGCGAACCGCTCTTCGACTACGCCCGGGTGGGGCCGAACTGGGCGTACACCGGAACCGGTTACGGGCAAATGGCAGCCACCGCCGATGACCAACCGACGCTGACTCTCACATCCTCGCTGCGGATGGGTATGGAGGGACGTACCGCTCAGGGGCGGTCCCGAATGAAGGCCGGCGAGGAGCATTTCGTGACCCTGGCCTTCTCGGAGCTCCCCGGACCACAAAGTTACGAAGAAGCCTTCGTGGCTCTGGAGCGGACCGGCGAGTATTGGCGGGAATGGCTTACCCAGGGATCGTTCCCCGATCATCCGTGGCGCGGCTACCTGCAAATGAGCGCTCTGGCCCTGAAGGGTCTGTCCTATGCCCCCACCGGTGCGATTCTGGCCGCCGCTACCACCTCACTACCGGAAACTCCTGGTGGAGAGCGTAATTGGGACTACCGCTACACCTGGATCCGAGACGGGACCTTCGCCCTCTGGGGTCTGTACACCCTCGGTTTCGACCGCGAGGCGAACGACTTCTTCTACTTCATCCACGACGTCTGCCGCGATAACAACAACGATCTGCAGGTCATGTATGGCGTGGGTGGGGAGCGCAAACTCGATGAGTACACCCTCGACCACCTTTCCGGTTACTTCGATGCGAAACCGGTACGTGTCGGCAACGGTGCTTTCGATCAGAAGCAGCACGACGTCTGGGGTGCGCTGCTGGACTCCATCTACCTACACACCCGATCCCGCGAGCAGATGCCGGAGGAACTCTGGCCGGTGGTCAAGGTTCAGGTCGAAATGGCAGCTGCGAATTGGCGCGCCCCCGACTGTGGAATGTGGGAGGTGCGCGGCGAACCGCAACACTTCACCTCCTCCAAGATCATGTGCTGGGTCGCGCTGGACCGTGGTGCCCGGCTCGCTCGATTGCACGATTCCAACGAGACGGCGGAGAAATGGCAAGCCATTGCCGATGAGATCCACGAGGACATCTGCGCCAACGGGGTCGACGCCCGCGGAGTCTTCACCCAGCGATACGGCAATGACGCATTGGATGCATCGCTGCTGCTGGCGCCGCTTGTGCGATTCCTACCCGCGGACGATCCCAGGATCCGGGCGACGGTATTGGCCATCGCCGACGAGCTCACCTTCGACGGTCTGGTGCTGCGCTACCAGGTGCAGGAGACCGACGATGGGCTCTCCGGTGAAGAAGGCACGTTCACCATCTGTTCGTTCTGGTTGGTCTCGGCCCTGGTCGAGATCGGCGAGGTCGAGCGCGCTCATCAACTCTGCGGACGGCTGTTGTCGCACTCCTCGTCGCTGGGCCTGTTCGCCGAAGAACTCGATCCCAGTAGCGGACGACACCTTGGCAATTTTCCGCAGGCGTTCACCCACCTGGCATTGATCAACGCGGTAACGCACGTCATCCGGGCCGAGGACCACAGCAACATGACGGGGTTCACCCCGGCCAATCGGCAGGGCTAGCCGGGAGCGGGCGCATCATCACCGCCCGGCCGGTCACAGGTGAGGTCAAAAGGCTTTGGCCACCCTGGGAAAATAAAGCATCGTGAGGGAACCGGACAAAGAGATGCCATGGTGGCAGGCCCTCCTGGGCGCCAAGATGGACCTGACTCCCCTGCGCACCTCGCGAGACTTCCGGATCCTCTTCATCGCCGGCACCGTCTTCTATCTCGGCGCGATGTTCGGCTCCGTCGCCGTTCCCTATCAGCTGTTTCAATTGACCGGCTCTAACCTCGCAGTCGGCGCAATGGGCGCCGTACAACTGGTTCCACTGTTGATCTTCGGGCTTTATGGCGGCGCCCTGGCCGATCACGTCGACCGCCGCAAAATGGTGATCTGGACCGGTGTCGCACGGTGTTATCTGGCACCAGACGATTCCGGATGAGATGCGTGGTCGGCTGGCCGGCATCGAGATGCTTTCATACTCGATCGGTCCCTTGGGCGGTCAACTCCGATCCGGGTTGGTTGCCGATCTGACGACTGTCCGGACCTCCATCGTCAGCGGCGGCATCCTGTGCGTGGTCGGGGTGGCCGGCACCGCCGGACTTCTGCAGGATTTCTGGCGCTACGACGCCCGCACCGATGAACACGCCGTCCGGCAACGGTCGCTGAAAATGGCTAACTGACCGGGAACGTCTCCAGATCCCTGGTCATCCTCGCCAGGCCAGGCAAGGTCGAATCGACGCTATCAACGGTCCCGTTCCCGGAAGCTCCGGTCGGCGTGGCACCGTCGCCGACAGTGCCCAACCGCTGCCATCGACGCAATGACTGCAGACCAAGCGCTTGCATCTCGGGTGACAGCTTCCCGGTAACCTTCACCGCACCGAAAACAGTGGCAACTATGGCCTGGTCGGTTGCCCCCGGGCCACCGATCGACCAGTAGTCGCCCTCATCGTCGGCGGTCGGTGCGTGGTACTGCATTTCCCAACGATGTGTCACCAGTTGCTCTGGAAACAGCAAGAGGTCCAGCCCGGGATCGGCTTGCAAAGCATCCTGCAGATCATGCAAGGTGTCTGCGCCGTCATCACTGCCGAACGGCGACTGTTCAATTGATGAATCCTGGTACAACTCGTCGCTGAAGTGCTTATTGAACTTCGGATGGCTGGTCAGGCGATGCGGGCCGAACTCTGGATCGTCGAAATAACGAACGGCAGCCGGATCGAACCCGGTGTCCGTCACAAAACCGGCCCGCTGTTTGGCCTTGATCAGATCGGCAGCCGATTCGGCGGCACTGTCCTCGTCCAGGTTCTCCAACAACTGCCAGGTCCCGGTGGTCCCGACCTTGCCGAAGTGGATGGCGCAGAACTCGTCGG
>JBBSUU010000440.1:0-3207 GCA_038234115.1 Mycobacteriales bacterium | reverse complement strand
TAGACACTGAATTCGCTGAACTCGCCGGCCATTCGTTCCAATTCGGCAACGGTCCGGGCGGTTCCGGCGGCGTGGGCCAACTCGTCGCCGTACACCCAATAGACATTCGTCAGTGTTTCCTTGCGACACACCGGGCATGGCAAATTGGTGCCGACGCCATGGAATTTTGCCGCCCTGATCAGGTATGGATCTGCGTCGCAGACCTCCTTGATGCCCGTGCGCCCACTCGTCACTGCGGACAGGACCGACCGCCGCTTGAGGGCGTAATCGACCAGCGCTCGCTGGGACACCAAATTCTGCACGTATTCCAGGTTACGCCGGGGCGCCGAAGGGGCAGCGAGGAACCTGGCAGCGAGCGCGACGACACACTTCACAAAGTGTGCACTTGTAAAGTTACCCAAAAATGGGCATGCTGAGAAAAACTGCGTTACCCCCGTCTGAAAACCCGCCCAACTGCGGGACCCCACTCAACAAGGAGCCCTTTTATGGGAACCCATCCGATTCGCGTCGCCATCGTCGGCGTCGGCAACTGCGCGTCATCCCTCGTCCAGGGTGTCGAGTACTACCGCAACGCCGAGCCCGGCGCCCGCGTGCCCGGCCTGATGCACGTCCAGTTCGGCGAGTACCACGTCTCCGATCTACAGTTCGTTGCCGCTTTCGATGTGGACGCCAAGAAGGTCGGCTTTGACCTCTCCGAGGCCATCGGTGCCAGCGAGAACAACACCATCAAACTCGCCGATGTACCGCCGACCGGCGTCATCGTCCAGCGTGGCACCACCCTGGATGGCCTCGGCAAGTACTACCGCGAGACCATCACCGAATCCGACGCCGACCCGGCCGATGTCGTTCAAACCCTTCGCGATGCCAAGGTCGACGTTCTGGTCTGCTACCTCCCCGTCGGTTCGGACAGCGCCGCCAAGTTCTACGCCCAGTGCGCCATCGACGCCGGAGTTGCCTTCGTCAACGCCCTCCCGGTCTTCATCGCCGGTACCCCAGAATGGGCCGAGAAGTTCCGGGCCGCCGGTGTTCCCATCGTCGGCGACGACATCAAGAGCCAGGTCGGCGCCACCATCACCCACCGCGTGCTGGCCAAGTTGTTCCAGGACCGCGGCGTGCAACTGGATCGCACCATGCAGCTCAACGTCGGTGGCAACATGGACTTCAAGAACATGCTGGAACGCGATCGCTTGGAATCCAAGAAGATCTCCAAGACGCAGGCCGTCACCTCACAGGTCGATCATGACCTGGGCGCCGGCAACGTCCACATCGGCCCGTCGGACTACGTCGCCTGGCTCGATGACCGCAAGTGGGCTTACGTCCGCCTTGAAGGTCGCGCGTTCGGCGATGTGCCATTGAGCCTGGAATACAAGCTCGAGGTGTGGGACTCGCCCAACTCTGCCGGTGTCATCATTGACGCCGTTCGGGCCGCGAAGATCGCCCTGGACCGTGGAATCGGTGGCCCGATCCTGTCGGCTTCCTCCTACTTCATGAAGTCCCCGCCGGTGCAGTATGCCGACGACGAGGCCCGCGACGCGGTGGAAGCTTTCATCCGCGGCGAGATCGACGCCTGACCTCACCAAATTCTGGAAACTTGGCGCCGGTTGCCGGTGCCAAGTTTCCAGAATCCGGCGGCAGCAGCTGTCGGACAGGCGCGCTACTGTTCGCCGGGTGAGCGTCACTCCCAAAATAAGCAACGAGCAACGTCGGATCCGGCTGCTGACCCGCCACCACCTGGCCACCGAGAACCCGGCCGGTTCAACCGTCCAGGCTGCCAGCGGGGTTCTCGCACTCCATGCCACCGATCCGGCCACGATTTTCATCGCCGCCCTGGCCAGAGACCCCGCCCTGTCAGTTGCTGACGTCGCCACGGCGTTGCACGAGGAGCGGACCGTTCTGCGAATGATGGCAATGCGGCGCACCCTGTTCGCGGTACCCAAGGACATTGCGCCGATAGTTCAGGCGGCGGCATCCCAGCAGGTGGCGGCGACAGCCTGGAAACGGCTGGCCGCTCAACTCGCTACCGCCCCGACCGATCCCCCGCTACCGGCGGGAATCACCCCCCAGGAATGGCTCCGGGAACTGGCCCAGTCGGTGATCCAGGTGGTAGCCGAGCATGGCCCCATCACCGGCACCCAGATCAGCGGGCACGAACCCCGGCTCAAGACTGCGCTCTTGCCGACCGGCAACGGGAAAGCTTGGGATGTACGGCAAGCCATCACCAGCCAGGTGCTGATGGCGGTGGGCGCCGACGGTCATATCATCCGAGGTAAAACCCAGGGCAGCTGGACGTCACGGCGTCATCAATGGGAGTCCGTGCGCCTGTGGTGGCCAGCCGGAATGCCTGATATTGATCCGACGTCGGCCCGAGCCGAACTGGTCAAACTCTGGCTAGAGCGCTTCGGCCCCGCGACCGTGGAAGACATCCGCTGGTGGACGGGTTGGACAATGGGTGACACCAGAAAGACGCTGGCCGCGCTGAAACTGATTGAGGTCGAACTGGAACAGGGCCCCGGTGTCGTGCTGGCCGATGATATTGAACCCGACAAACCCATCGAGCCCGTCGTGAATCTGCTCCCGGCGCTCGATCCGACTCCGATGGGCTGGAAGGAACGGGATTGGTATTTTGCCGCCGACCGCGGTTTGCTTTTCGACCGTAACGGCAATATTGGACCCACCATCTGGAGTGATGGCCAGATTGTGGGAGGCTGGGCCACCGGCGCCGACGGATCGATACGCACCCGAATATTGATCGATATCGGTGCCCAGCGGTCTACAGCGATCGCTCAGGCCGCAGCCAGTTTGCAAGCACGGCTGGGCGGTGCCGTCGTCATTCCCAGCTTCCGGACGCCATTGGAAAAAGAGCTGGCGAAATAAAGGTCCTGTGGTTTGAACGACACCCGATGTCGTTGAAACCACAGGACCGGTGCAACTCAGTTTGCTAGTGGCGACGTCCGCCAACCCGGCGGCGACCCACCATCAGGAATGCACCGCCAACCAGGATCATTGCCACTGCCAGCCAGGACGTGGCCGGCACCATGCCGGCGGTCAGACCAGTGGAACTCAGGGTAGGAATCGCGCTGGTGGTCGGCGCGGCCGGCGCGGCCAGCGGCGGCGGTGGGGGCGGCGGCGGTGGTGGGGGCGGCGGGGGTGGTGGCGGCGGCGGCGGTGGCGGTGGCGGCGGTGGCGGAACGATGGCGGGCGCTGCCG
>JBBSUU010000439.1:0-3215 GCA_038234115.1 Mycobacteriales bacterium | reverse complement strand
GACGTGCAGGTCGAGGTTGCGCCAACGGAATCCACCGCCCCCTTGACCACGCCCTCGTCATCGGAGCCGGCGGCATCGGCAGTTTCGGGCGGGGAAACCACCACCACCGTCACCGAAACGGTCGATCCTTCGGCCGAGGCCGCCGCATCCAGCAGTTCGGTCGGCGACGGAGCCACCCCGTCCGCCGTCGGTCCGGCATCATCGGGCTCTGGCTCGGCAGCCGGCTCTGGCTCGGCATCGGGCACTGGCTCGGCATCCGGCTCTGGCTCGGCATCCGGCACGGGCTCGGCATCCGGCACGGGCTCGGCATCCGGCACCGGTCCGTCCGCACCCACAGCCACCGCTGATCCGACCGGCACCTCGCCGACCCCGGCTTCGCCAACCACCGAAGCCGTGCCCACCGGAGCAAGCCCCCGCTGACCTGGCATGTTCTGGGCTTTCAAGTTAATCCCGGTGCGGCGCGCCAACTCGCGACACTCCGTACCTGCTGGACCATTCGAGCCATCCGTGATCTCATGGACAAGCGAATTACATGACTGTGATTTGCCGACCGCCAGCAGCCCACGGACTGGGCTGAGGTTGACCAGCGGTCGTGCAAGTCCCAGCGGAAGGAATCAGATGGAGCACGCGGCGGCGGCCGAAAAATCCACCTCCACCCCGGATGAGGCCACCGGCCACGGACTATCCCGGGTTGAGCGCGAGATTCTGGGTTTCGAGAAGCAATGGTGGCAATTCCCCGGCACCAAGGAGAAGGCCATCCGCGAGATGTTTGACCTCTCGCCGACCCGGTACTACCAGGTCCTGAATGAGGTCATCGACAAACCTGCCGCGCTCGAGCTGGATCCACTCTTGGTCAGGCGCCTGCGCCGACTGCGAGCCACCAGGCAGAAGGCCCGCAGCGCCCGTCGCTTCGGTATCGAACTGTGAGCCGTCCGATCCCGACCTAGACACCCGCAGATCTAGAACAGCCCCGCAGCTCTTCGCGAGCGACGGGGCTGTTTTGCGCTCTTTCACGCGTCGCTCCACCGGTGTTCGACTCCCGACCAGGGCCGGTGCGTGCGGGGGCCGCTAGGAAATCAGCGCAGTCGCCGACGGGTGCCCAAGCTCCGACGTGGTTTCTCCGGCGGCATGGCGGGCGTCCCATCGGGTAACCGGCCGGCGATCCGAGTACGACGGGGAGACCGCACGCTGAGTCGGATGCGGCGCCCCGAAGTACGCACGGCACGCTTGCTCCGCGGCTCCTGCCACAACTCCGGATGGGAAGCCAGATAGCGATACCGATGAGTCGCATACGGCATATGCAGCAGGTAGATCGCCAGCCCAATGAGGGTAGTGAGTTGGGGCTCGAAGAAAAGGAACACGACACCGATCACCAGCAGGACCAGGAGCGGCACGAAGAACTTGGGCGAGATACGAACCGACTTCAGTGCGATGGTTGGCAGCCGGGAAACCATCAGGGCGCCGGCGAGCATCGTCCAGAGGGCCACCACCCACACCTCGCTGAAAAAATTCGGACCGAATTGGACCCAGGCCAAGATTGGCGCCATCGCCAGGAGCGCGCCGGGCGGGGACGGCACGCCGGTGAAAAACCCCTTGGTGAAGGGCTTCGGTTCTTCATCGTCGAGCAGCGAATTGAAGCGGGCCAACCGCAGGGCGGTGCACACCGCGTACACCAGGCAGCTCGCCCAGATCACCCAGGAGTAGTCCCGCACCGTGCTGCCGGTGTGTTCGTTGGTCTGCCAGATGTACAGCAGGACTGCCGGACAAATGCCGAAGGCGCTCAGATCGCTCAACGAATCCAGCTCCGCGCCGACGCGGCTGGCCGAGTTCAGCAACCTGGCCGCCGGGCCATCCAAGGAGTCCAGTACCGCGGCCGCCCCGATCGCCACCATCGCGGTCATCCACTGCCCCTGGAGGGCAAAGATGATGCTGGTCAGTCCAGTGGACAGAGCCAGCACGGTGATCGCGTTGGGTAGGAACCTGACGCCGGGATAGGCATTCATTACAGGGCAGCACCCCGAGTTGCCGTCGAGATATCAGCAAGCACAGTTTCGCCGCCGATGGTCCGCTGGCCGACGCGAACGCGGAGTTCGGTGCCCACCGGGAAATACGTGTCGACCCGGGACCCGAACCGGATCAGGCCGTAAGTGTGCCCAGCGTTCACGGCGTTACCTGCAACAACGTCACAGACGATGCGGCGGGCCAGCATGCCGGCAATTTGGGTGACCACGATATCCCCGCCGGGTACGCCGGTGGGGCGGATGACCAATGAGTTGCGTTCGTTGTCCTCCGACGCCTTGTCCAGGTCTGCCGATAGAAACTTGCCCGGGTGATAGGCGACCTGGGTGATCACGCCGCCGATCGGGATCCGTTGCACGTGCACGTCCAGAACAGAGAGGACTATCGACACCCGCAGACGGGGCTCGGTCCCCAGATTCAGCTCGGCGGGCGGTGCCGCGCTCTCGATCAGCGAGACCAGTCCATCTGCCGGCGCCAGGACCAGATCCGGATCCAGCGGACTGACCCTGACCGGCGACCGGAAGAATGCTGCCGATCCGATGGTGGCAGCCGTGCCGACCCGGGTGAACAGGCGCGACAGACGGTTGAGCCCGACCTTGCGAAGTAGCAGACGGGTGAGCACGGTAGCCGCCGCGACGCCCAGGACGACGGGCCGTCCGCCCGGGTGCAACGGCGGGATGGTCTCCCGTACCAGTTCGACGAAGTGGGTGAACGTATTGGGTGTCTGGTCGTCGGCCATATCAGGTCCGGCGGTCCTTTCGATCGGTGGTCAAATTCTCGTCCAGTGGCGGCCGTCGCGCAGCGGCAGTCCCGGTTGGACGCGGTGACATGCGTCGCGCCTGGGGAACCCGACGCGGTTGTCAGGTCGCCCGACGCACTGGTCAGGCAACCGTCATCGACCGATTCTCGCACCTGACGGTCCTCGAACGTAGTTCCCGGGTGTGGCCGCGTTCGGCGGATGAGCTTGCCGAATCTGTTCGCGACCTCGAATCCGGGCCGTGCTCGTGTCAACGACGCTGATCAGCGGGGTGAAAGTCGTCGGGCCGGGACGTGAATTGCACGACGTCGGGTGCGCCGGATTCTCCCATTGATCCATTCGGGCACTACCGTATTTCTGCATGGCCCTCGATCCAGCAGATTCGACCACCGAACTCACGCGCGGCGTGGTGATGCCGATCGGCGGTGCCGAGGACAAG
>JBBSUU010000438.1:0-3221 GCA_038234115.1 Mycobacteriales bacterium | reverse complement strand
GGATCCGCGGGATCGATTGCCTTGAAGCTGTGAACCGCAGGCTCGAGCAGCGAGAGGAACTTCTCGTAGACGGATGCCTCGACCAAAATCCGCGATCGGGCGCAGCAATCTTGACCGGCGTTGTCGAACCCGGCGCCCGGCGCGGAAGCCGCCGCCAACTCCAGGTCGGCATCGGCGAAAATGATATTGGCGTTTTTCCCGCCAAGTTCGAGCGTGACATTCTTGACCTGGTTGGCGGCGCCGCGCATGATCTGCTTACCAACCTCGGTGGACCCGGTGAAGCAGACCTTCTTGACTGCCGGATGGTCGACAAACCGTTGCCCGACGATGGATCCCTTGCCGGGAATGACGGTGAAAACTCCCTCCGGGATGCCGGCCTCCAAGGCGAGTTCGCCCAGCCGAATGGCGGTCAGCGGGGTGACCTCGGCCGGCTTCAATACAACGGTATTGCCGGCTGCCAGTGCCGGCGCGAAACCCCAACCGGCGATCGGCATCGGGAAGTTCCACGGCACGATGATGCCGACGACGCCAAGGGGCTCGTAGAAGGTCACGTCCAAACCGCCGGCGACCGGTATCTGGCGCCCGGACATGCGCTCCGGGGATGCTGAGTAGTAGTTCAGCACATCCCGGACGTTGCCTGCTTCCCACCGGGCATTTCCGATGGTATGACCCGCATTCAACACTTCCAGCTCGGCCAATTCATCGATATGGGCCTCGACGACGTTGGCGAAGGAGCGCAGTAATCTGGCTCTTTCACCTGGGCTGACTGCCCGCCATGATGGGAACGCGGCGGCCGCTCTCTCGATGGCGGCGTCAGTCTCGTCGGCGCCGGCCAGCGACACGTCCCGGAAGCTGGCGCCAGTGGCGGGATTGATGGTGGTGAAGACACCGCCGGCATGGTAGGTCACTGTCTTGGTGCTGCCTCTCATTTGTGCTGTTTTCCAACTACCAACTACAAACCGCGATCTTGACTTCGCAGGAATCCACGACGGTCCGTCGCTGGATTCAACGACAGGTCTTTCCCGGAATCAACTACTGGTCTAGAGCCGTTCGAAGCCGCGCCGCAGTTCCCAGTCGGTGACGGCTGCGTCGAAGGCGGCCAACTCGGTATCGGCAGCATGAACGTAATGGTCGACGACGTCATCACCCAAAGCGGCGCGGGCAATGCTCGATGCGTTGAACAGATCACGGGCCGCCCGCAGGGTGGTCGGCACCGACGGCTTACCGGAGGTATAGGCGTTACCGGCTGTCGCCTCCTCGAGTTCCAGTTCGTTCTCGATGCCGTGCATACCACCGGCCATCATCGCCGCGATCGCCATGTACGGGTTCACATCACCGCCGGGCAGGCGGTTCTCCAAACGTGCGGCCGGCCCGTCGCCAACCAAACGGACCGAGCAGGTCCGGTTGTCCAGGCCCCAGGCGACCGTGGTCGGCGCAAACGATCCGAGAGCAAAACGCTTGTAGGAGTTGATATTCGGCGCATACAACAGAGTGAACTCGCACATGGTGGCCAGAATGCCGGCGATGAAATGCTCGTAGAGCGCACTGCGGCCCTTGGTTTCCGGGTCGACAAACACCAATTCACCATCCAGCCCGCGCAGCGAGAGGTGGATGTGGCACGAGCTACCCTCGCGCTCGTTGAACTTGGACATGAACGTCAGCGACCGCCCATGGTGTGCGGCGATTTCCTTGGCGCCGTTCTTGTACACCGAGTGATCGTCAGCGCTGGTCATCACTTCGGCAAACCGGAAGGTGATCTCGTGTTGACCCAGGTTGCATTCGCCCTTGGCCGACTCGACGGTGAGGCCGGCGTCGTACATCGAGTTGCGGATATCTCGCAGCAGCGGTTCGACCCGGGTGGTGCCCAGGATCGAGTAATCGACGTTGTACTGGTTGACCGGTGTCAGGTCCCGGTAGTTGGCATCCCAGGCCTCTTCGTAGGTGTCCTCGAAGACGATGAATTCCAGTTCGGTCCCGGCGAAGGCCCGAAATCCCAGGTCGGCGGCTTTGGCGACCTGTTTGGCCAGCACGGACCGCGGGCTCGGCGGTACCGGGGTGCCATCGTGCCAAGTGAGATCACATTGGATCAGGGCCGTGCCGGGGATCCAGGTCAGCTGCCGGATGGTATCCAGGTCAGGGGCGAAAACCATGTCACCGTAGCCCTTCTCCCAGGATGAGATGGCATATCCGGGGACGGTGTTCATCTCCACGTCGACGGTCAGCAGATAATTGCAGCCTTCGGTGCCGTGCCCCAGAACATCGTTGAGGAAGTGCGCCGCGTGCAGCCGCTTTCCCTGCAATCGGCCCTGCATGTCGGTGAAGGCGACGACGACAGTGTCGATGGTGCCGTCCTCGATCAGATCGCGGAGCATGTCCACGGTCAGCATGCGCGGGCTGCGGGGATGGTCAGTCATGTATTTCCTCACTTATTGATCAACAGTGTCGTAGAACAGCAGTCCAGCCTGTCGAGACTAACCGGCAAACGCGGCAGCCTCGACAGGCTCAACTCGACATCAGCGCACGGGTTCCATCGGCTTGTTCAGGGTGCTCTTCGGGCCGGTGAACCAGTGCTTGGCCGAGAGGTGCCAATAGATCCACAGGATGATCAGCGCCCCCCCGACGAGAATCGGGGTGTAGTTGACGAACTTCCACTCGAAACCGTCGAGCCATGGGACACCGCCGGAGTTGGTCGGAAAAAGCGCCACCAGGGAGGTAATCGCGATTTCAACAAGAGCGATCGGAGCCATCCACTTGTACTTGTTGCCCAGGTTCCAGGCGCCGGCCGTGAATTCCGAGCCCAGCTTCCACCGATAGTAGATGGGGATCGCAAAGCAGATGTAGAGCCCCACAACGCCAATGGACACCACGGCGAAGAAGGCAACCGGAACCGGTGCGCCGCCGATATCGACCGGGACCAGTGCAGGCAGGGTGATGAGCGCGGCAACGACAGCGGTTACCACGACACCGTTGGCCGGCACCCTGTTCTTGCTCAGCTTGGACCACAGCTTGGAACCGGGCACGGCGCCGTCGCGGCTGAAGGCGAAAAGCATCCGCGAGGCCGACGTCATGCAGGCCATCGTGCAGAAAAGCTGACCCGCTGCCGAGATCAACAAAACGATGCCGGCCATCGACGTCGGGAGTGCTTGATCGAAGATGGCCGCCACAGCTCCGCCGGCGGCCGACACGCCGTCCACATCCTGGACGGCGAACAGAAACGACAG
>JBBSUU010000437.1:0-3228 GCA_038234115.1 Mycobacteriales bacterium | reverse complement strand
TTGCTCGGGAGGTCGGGGAAGAGGTGGTGCTCGATCTGGAAGCTGAGGTTGCCCGTCATCACGTGAAAGAGCCGACTGCCGTTGATATTTGCTGACCCCAGAAGTTGGCGCAGGTACCACTGGCCGCGGTTTTCGTTCTCGGCATCGGCTTTGGCGAAGGTCTGGACCTCGGCCGGGAAATGACCACAGAAGATCACGATGAATGTCCAGATGTTGCGAACCACATTGGCCACCACGTTTGCACCGAACACGGCAACCGGCACCCACCAGGAAGTGAAGGGAACCAGGGCCATCGAGAGAATCGGGTACAGCAGGTAGTCCTTGAACAACTGCCGGCGGATCTTCTTGAACGCGCGCTTCTTGCGGACGGTAAATTCTTCCTTCGACATGTTGCCGCTCAGGTACTCGTCCAACTCGAGGCCGTGGTACATCACGCCCCACTCGAACACCAGCATGAGGAGGAAGGCCAAGGGAAGGTTGAACCGGTGGTTCGGGTACCAAGGCTGATCCCGGTCGATCCGGAAGAGGTTATAGCCGATGTCCCGGTCCATGCCGTGGATATTGGTATAGGTGTGGTGCATGTAGTTGTGGCCGTGTTTCCAATCCTCGGCCGGCGCCATGATGTCCCACTCATATTTTTTGCCATCGACCATCGGATCGTTCATCCAGTCGTACTGGCCGTGCATGATGTTGTGACCGATTTCCATATTCTCGATGATCTTGGCCAACGCCAGGCACAGGATTCCCACCAGGAATACCGGCCAGAAGAATGGGAAGAAGATCCCGATCCGGCCGACCACCTCAAAAACGCGCTGCACCTTGATCACTCGGCGGATGTAGTTCGCATCGGCCTGTCCCAGGTCGTTCAGAACACGCTTGCGAACAGCGTCCAGTTCGGCGCCGAACTCCTCGAGCTGGGGATAGGTCATGTACTCGAGCCCGATCGGGGACTCCTTGAGAGTGTCCTGACCCACCAGTGTTTTGGGGGCTTCGTTATGCCCGGCAGCGCTGTGCGGCTGGATCGTTGTCTTGACGCGTTTTCCGAACATATGGTGTCTTCTCTTTTTGAGGTGAGTTTCCGGATTCGATACTGGTGATTCGAGACAATGCGGGTGCTGGTTTGCGTATTTGTTGGAGGCTTTTTTCACGGTTAGGCCCGGTTCTGCGTTCATAGGGCGACACTCACGTCGCCAATGGGGACGTTCACGCAGATCTTGATCTTCTCCCCGGTGTTTGCCGCTATCTCGCCGCTGATGACGTGCCGGACGGCGCCGGATTCTTTTTTGATGGCGCAGCTGTTACATACGCCCATCCGGCATCCGAAGGCCGGGGAAAGGCCGGCGGCTTCGGCCTGCTCGAGAATGGTGGCACCGGAGTTCGCTGTCTGAATTCCGGATTTGTCGAAGCTCAGGGTGCCGGTCGCGTCGGCGGCGGAGAGGTCGACGGTGGGGACCTTGAAGTACTCACTGCGCAACATGTCGATGGCACCGAACTCTTCGTAGGCGCCGCTGATGCTGGAGATCAGTCCACCGGGTCCGCACACGTAGCTCAGCGTGGTCGCCGGATCGATGCCCAGGAACTTGAGATGATCGATCTCGAACCGACCGGTCAGCGGAGCGCCATCGACCGGCTCGCGGGTGTAGACGCGGTGTATCTGCGCAAATGGCAGCGTCGCGGCCATCTCATCCAGCTCATTGGTAAACATCTCGTCGGAACGGGATCTGGCGTAGTGCAGGAATGTAACCCGGCCCTGGTGGCCTTGATCGCGCAGGCTACGAAGCATCGACATCACCGGGGTGATTCCGCTGCCGCCGCTGACCAGCAGCAGGTGATCGGGAACCTGTTTCGGCAGCACAAATTCACCCTCGGCCTGCGAAAGGTGGACCAGCGTGTTCGGCTTGAGCTCGCGATGCAGGAATTGGGAGACGAATCCGTCGGGGTGGGCCTTGACCGAAACGCTGAACAGTCGCTTCTTACCGACGTTCGAACTGGAAATGGAGAAACATCGGATCCGTCGGGTGCCGTTCACTTCGACACCGAACTGAATGTGCTGACCCGGCTCGAAACCGGACCACACACCATTCGTCCGCAGCACTACGGTGCTCGCATCCCCGGTCTCCTGTCGTACCTCGACCACCCGGGCACGCACGAGACCCACCGTGAGCATCGGATGCAGATGCTCCAGGTAGTGGTCGATCGTGTGCGGCGACGTGAACGAGGCTACAACTCGCGAACGAAGCGCCCTGCGGATGATGGCGATGACGGGGTCCCTAGGTATGAGTGCACGGGTGTTCACTCGATTGTGCAGGCGGTTGGGCCCATAGCGCAAGGCTTGCTACCTGTGAGTTGTCTGGATCTACACACGTGTTCACTGAATTCGTCCTCTAGGCTGTGTGTCATGTCGCCTCATGTGGATCCCGTCGTAGCGCGCGACCACAGCCCTCGGCAGGAACAAAAGGAACGGACCCGCGAGGCCCTCGTAACCTCGGCCCTGGAGTTGAGTCAAAAATTCGGTTTTGCGCAGATCAGTCTGCGCCAGGTTGCCAATCAGGCAGGTGTGGTGCCGACCGCCTTTTACCGTCACTTCGAGTCGATGGAGAGTTTGGGACTGTTCTTGGTCGAGCAGTCCTTCAGCACCTTGCGCGCCATGATCCGGGACGCGCAGCGAGACCCCAGCGTCTTCGACAACATCATCAACGCCTCGGCCGATGTGCTGGTGGAGGCGGTGAAGGAGCACAAGGCACATTTTGCTTTTGTCTCCCGAGAGCGCCTCGGCGGGACGCCGGCCGTCCGGCAGGCGATCGACCATGAGTTGAACCTGTTCGGCTCAGAATTGGCGATCATGTTGGGCCGGCTGCCGAACATTTCCAACTGGACCATCGACGACGTCAACATGGTGGCCCGCCTCTTTGTGCGGAATATGGTGTCCAAGGCCGAAGAAGTGGTCGAAACCCCTGATGGCAGAACAGATTTGGAGGACCGCATCAAGGACGCCGCGCGCCGCGAGATGCGGCTGATTGTGATCGGATTCCGGGACTGGCGATCCTGAGGCGTCAGCTCAGAAATAGCCCGATGGCCTCCACCACCAAAGCATGATCCTGGGCCTGTGGCAGGCCGGAAACTGTCACCGTACCCACCACTCCCACATCCTTGATCCGGATCGGAAATGACCCTCCGTGCGCGGCGAAGTTGATCGGATCCAGGCCCTTGGTCTGGTCCAGGACACCC
>JBBSUU010000436.1:0-3231 GCA_038234115.1 Mycobacteriales bacterium | reverse complement strand
GCAAACTTCGGCATGGATCACCCTGGGTATTCCGGTTCGCGGAGCACGTTCGCTCAGGTCGACATCGACTATTTCGCCGCCGATGACCGCTCGCTGCGCGGCCTCGACGATCCTGCTATCGGCCATGCCGGCGCGGATCATGCCCAGCTCCACCGCACGATCGTTGGCCAACAGCACATGTTCGGACTGATCGAGAATGGCGTATCCGTTGCGGGATTCGGCCAACACCGTGTGGGCGTGCCGATTGCGCCTACCGTCGTCATCGTCGGCGGGAACGGTCTGAGTGTCGTTGCGCCTGATCACCAAGACGGCGATTGCCCAACCGAGCAGAACACCGACGACGCCATAGGCGATACCTCCAGCGACACTCACCTGACCATCGTAGGAGGCGAGGATGCGCTGCAGTGACAACACCAACGGCCCACCCCAGGTCAGGGGTGGGCCGCAGGACAGATTATCCAGCAGTGTTCATCTGCTGTTCAGTTCAGCGGCCCTGATTGGCGACGGCGTTGATGGCTGCCGCTGCCGCTGCCGGATCCAGGTATTCGCCGCCGGGTACGACGGGCTTGAAATTGGCATCCAACTCATAGCGCAGCGGGATGCCGGTCGGAATGTTCAGCCCGGCGATATCGGCGTCACCGACACCATCGAGCAGCTTCACCACCGCACGCAGCGAGTTGCCGTGCGCGACGACCAGGGTGACCTTGCCGGACCGCAGATCAGCTGCGACAGGGCCGAACAGATACGGCTCAAGCCGCACCACCACGTCGGCCAGACATTCGGTGGTCGGTGCGGCGTCCCCCAGATCGGCATACCGCGGATCACCTGCCTGGGAAAATTCGTTGCTATCGCTGATGGGCGGCGGCGGGGTGTCGTAGGAACGGCGCCACAGCTGAAACTGCTGCTCCCCGTACTCCTGCAGGGTGGACTTTTTGTCCTTGCCCTGCAGGTCGCCGTAGTGGCGCTCGTTCAATCGCCAGGAGCGCCGAACGTCGATCCAGTGCCGATCAGCTGCGTCCAGGGCCAGGTTTGCCGTATTGATGGCCCGTCGCAGCAGCGAGGTGTGCAGCACATCCGGCAATAGGCCGGCTTCTTTCAGGAGTTCGCCGCCGCGAGTGGCCTCGGTCCGACCCTTGTCGGACAGCGGGACATCGACCCAGCCGGTAAACCGGCCCAGGTCATTCCAGGTGCTCTCGCCATGGCGGAGCAGAATCAGCGTCGATGTTGCGGAGCTGGCATCAGTCATTTAGAAGATTCTGCCGTACCTCTGTGTGTTGGCGGAACCGGCGGGGTGATCCCGGTGTCCGCTGCGGGGGAACCAGCGGCCGGCCCGCCCGGATGGCGACCAACCGGCGCACTCGAGTAGTAGCCACCGGCCGGTGCTGCGCCTACCGTGACCAGCCGAGAAGACCGCACCCGACGACGCAGCAGCCACAGACCGAAGATGACCAGGGCGAAGATCGGCACGAACGGCAACAGGGTGCCAAGCAGGACAGCGAGACCGCCGAGGAGATGGGTGAAGGCGCCCCAACCGGTGGCCAGACCACCGGCGAAACCACCTGGTTCGGCCGGTCTTTCGCTGGGCACATAGTCCTTGGTAGCGGTGAACGTGACCGAGATGGTCGAGAGGGCGACCTGATCCGAGAGGACGGCCAGCTGACCCTGGAGCGATTCCAGGTCGGCTTCGCGTGATGAAAGTTCCGATTCGAGCCTGATGATGTCCTCCAGTTTGGTGGCCTCGGACAGCAGGGCACGGATCCGTTGGACGCTAGTTTCCTGGGATTTGATCCGGCTCGCGGTATCGGTGACCTGCGCGGTGACGTCCTGGGCCGCTTCGACCACACTGGTGATTTGGCCGCCAACGGTTCCCACGGCCTTCATCAGGGCTTCGTACTTATCCGTGGGGACCCTCAGGATGATGGTGGCGCTGGCTCCCGACTGGTCCAGGCTTCCCACAAATCCGCCGAGAACGGTGGTCTGGGCACTGAGATTGGCGGTGGCGCCGGCGACGGTGTCCCGCTTCACGTCTGCCACCTGCTCCGATGCGGTGTCGATCGGGATGCTCAGTTGCACCTGGACTGTTGCCGTCTTGATCACCTGACGCCCTTGGAACGCGATGTTGATTTCGGCGGGCACCCCGGCGGGCGCTGTTGCGCCGGCGGCGACTTCCGGGGCGACACCCCTTCCCCCCGCGCTATCAGCGACCGCGCTACCGCCGGGAGAGTTCCCGGCGGCCGCGCTACCGGCGGCTGCTGCCGTCGAGGGCGCAGCGGGATACTCGCCGATCGCAGCGAGATCCCTGGCCGCCGAGCTGTCCTGGCTCCCGCTACAGGCAGCAACTCCGAGAAGTACTGCTAATAAAACTATTCCAATTACCATCCGGCGCTTGGTCTTCATCTTTTTCTCCCCTTGCTCGTCGGCAACTACAGATCCGACGCAGCAGCGGCATGTTTCGGTTTCAGCTATTTGTTTCGATTCGGTCTCGTTCCGGTGGCACCCGTCAGAATGGGGGGATGAGAAGAGTTTCCTGGGTTCCCTTTGCGGTGCTGTCGGCAGCTGATTCCGTGCTGGCCGGTTCGAGCAATCCGCTGGCCGGCCGGGCGCGGTGGACGACGAAGCCGCTGCTGATGCCGGCGCTGGCTCTGCGGTCCGGACAAATAGGCGTTTTGGGATGGGCCGGGCTGGCCTGCTCGGCGGTCGGCGATCTGGCGTTACTCGACGATTCGGAGCCGGCGTTCTTGGTGGGATTGGGATCGTTCTTGGCTGCCCACGCCTGCTATATCACGACGTTCGGAAGGTCAGGGGGTCTGATCGGGTTACGCCAAGAGCCCTGGAAAGCGGCGCCGGCGTTGGGCTTGACCGTCTGGAGTGCTCTCCGGTTGGCTCCCAAGGCCGGCGGAATGCGTTGGCCGGTCACCGCTTACGCCGTGGTGATCGGTTCGATGGCAGCGGTGGCGGCCGGCACCGGGCGCGACTCGTTGACCTGGGGAGCAGCGAGCTTCTGCCTTTCGGATCTGATGTTGGCCAGTGCCAAATTCAGTGGAAGACCGAGTGCCACACGGTTCTCGTTGCAAAAAAGCGCGGTGATGGCGACGTATACGGTGGGGCAGGGGCTGATCATCACCGGGTTGGCGAAACGGGGCAGTTAGCCGATCAGGTGTTTGAAGGCCTGCAGATTTTTCAGGGACTCACCCCTGGATGTTCGCCAGGCCCATTCCCGCCGGATGGAGG
>JBBSUU010000435.1:0-3232 GCA_038234115.1 Mycobacteriales bacterium | reverse complement strand
CGACTGCGGGAGAAAATCGAAGTGGACTCCTCTCAACCGCTGCGTATCGCGACCGTGTGGGGTACCGGGTATCGCTTCGACCCGCGACCGGGAAGCTGATACTCCGGATGGATGATCTGCTGCACATCTTCCCGTGGGCGCTGCTTGCCTGCGGGATAGCAGCGGCCGTCGAAGCCGCCGTGCTGTACCTGCTGCGAAACAAATCGGTGGCGCTCAACATCACCGCGCTGGTCGTCATCCCGATCGTTGGGGTGCTGTTGTTCGTGATCGCCATCAGTGGTTTCATGTTCACCCCGGCGCTGCGCTGGACCGTCATCACTTGCGTCTTGATCGCCGCGATGGTGGCTCCCACTTCGGTGTATCTGGGGCGGCGGATCGCGCTGACCAACATGTTGGCCGAGCAGGAGCGGCAACTCGAACGTAACGCTGACGCGTCCCGGCGACAGTTGGTGGCCTGGATCAGTCACGACCTGCGGACGCCGTTGGCCGGTATCCGCGCGATGAGTGAGGCACTGGAGGATGGCATCGTCACCGACACGCTGGAGGTTGCTGACTACGCTCGACGGATCGGGACCGAAACCCAGCGGCTCTCATCCATGGTCGATGACCTTTTCGAGTTGTCCCGCATCCATGCCGGAGCGGTGGCCTTGAATCTGACCGAGATCTCCACCGAAGACCTTGTCGCCGACGCGATGGCCGCAACCGGCGCAACCGCTGATCGCAAACGGGTGCATCTGATGGCGAAGGCGGATAGTGGGTGGCCCAAGCTCACCGGATCGGATCCGGAACTCGGCCGCGTGATGCGCAATCTGCTTTCCAACGCCATTCGGCATACCCCGCCGGATGGGATCATCACGGTAGAGGCCGGTAATACGGTGGCGGGTAAAGAGACCAGGGACTGCACCTGGATCTCGGTGCAGGACTCCTGCGGTGGAATCCTGCCGGCGGATCTGCCGCGAGTGTTCGATCTGGCCTTCCGGGGCTCGATCGCGCGCTCACCCGAACACGGTCATTCTGATTCCGGGGCCGGGCTGGGGCTGGCGATCGCCAAGGGCCTGATCGAAGCGCATGACGGCAGCATCCGTGTTGCCAATGTGGCCGATGGGTGCCGGTTCGAAATCCGCTTGCCGTAGAGCCGCCTGATTTGCCGGACAGGGGCTGATCGACTAAGCCGGTTCGTATCGCAACAGTGTGAGATCTTGGTCAGGATAGTCACAAAAGACTGGCTTCACGGCCATCCCGACCCGGATCTGATCCGGCCGAACATTGACCAATTCGGTACTCAAACGTGGTCCTTGCGCCCACTGAACGACGGCCAGGATCTGCGGGAGCGCATCGGCCCATGGCGGCGCAGTTGGCCGGTCGGCC
Source organism: Mycobacteriales bacterium (assembly GCA_038234115.1). Classification (GTDB taxonomy): domain Bacteria; phylum Actinomycetota; class Actinomycetes; order Mycobacteriales; family Nakamurellaceae; genus Nakamurella. The sequence continues at coordinate 1,864 of JBBSUU010000435.1, read as the reverse complement.
ACCGTATAGGTGTAAAGAGTGCCCTCCCCAGAAATCTCCCGCCACTGAAGATCGTCGGCAAAGGTGCCCGGCGCCAACAACCGTGGGTAGAAAATATAGGCAGCACTGGAAGGTGAGTACTGGATTGCGATGCGGTGCTCTCGCAGCGCCGCCCAGAACGGCGCCGAAACCGGTGTTGGGACCGGCATTGGCTTTTGCATTGGCGACGGCGCAGTGTGGTGAGCCACGGTTTGTTCAGACACGGTCAGGCTCCTTGCAGGATCAGCGCGACTTGTTCACTCATGATTCCGCCATTGCCTGAGACAAACGCGGTGTTGCAGTCCTGCACCTGAGCTTGACCGGCCCGCCCCATCAACTGCCGCACCCCATCACAGACGTGATGCATGCCCCCAGCCATACCGGCCTGCCCGAAGGAGAGCTGGCCGCCCGCGGTATTGAGGGGAAAATCGCCACTGAAGGTGAGGTCGTGATCTCGCACCCACTGCATACCCTCCCCCTTTTTACAGAACCCGGCATCTTCCAAGCTCATCAGTACGGTAATCGTGTAGCAGTCATAGATCGAGGCGATGTCAATATCCGAGCGTTGCACGCCTGCCATGGTGAAGGCCTGCTCAGCTGCCTGCGCAATGGGCGAGCGCAGCAGATCCTTGGCGTAGGTGGGGGTTTTATAGGAGATTCGTTCGCCAAAACCCGTTACCCACACCGGCCGGTTTTTGCTCTGACGAGCGAGCTCGGCATTGGTCACCACGACAGCTGCCCCACCCTGCACACGCATGACCACTTCAAGCATTCGGATCGGGTCGGCAATCATCGGGCTGGTCAATACATCGTCGATGGAGATCGGTTTGCCGTAGAAGACCGCATCTGGTGTGGCGCAGGCGTTTGTCCGTTGATCAACCGCGATCTTTGCCGTCGCCCTCGGGTCGTAGCCGAACTCGTACGCATAACGCTGAGCAATCTGTGCATACGGCGCGTTCTGCCCCACGTTGCCAAACGGGATCTCGAACTCGGCCTGCGGTGAGCCGTAGTTATTGCTCGAGGCACCCAGGTAACCAGGATCCTTACCCGGCCGTTTTGGTGAGGTGGGAATCATCAAGGAGCCGGGGACCACCACCAAAACAGCGTCGCAGATACCCAATTCAATGGCTGAGGCCGCTCGCCAGATCATCCCGGCGCAGGAGGCGCCACCCAGATCCACCACTTCCCCGTAGTTGATGGGGAGGCCAAGATATTCTGCAAGTGTTGCCGGTACGAACTTGTCGCTCTCCGTCAAGCTACTGGCAACAAGTCCATCAACGCGTGCCGGATCGATACCGGCATCTTCGATGGCGGCCTTGGCCAGGCTCGCCCACTGATCAAGTGTGCTCAGAACGGGTCGGGTCTGTTTGCGTTGGCCGGCCAGTTCGGTATAACCGATAATGGCTGCGGTACCGGCCAATCCCATCAGGCACCCACAGCTGCAGCAGCCTCGCTGCTGCGACGAGGTAGCTCGACCACAGCAGTTCCGGGCATCAGCAGCGAACCATCGGCCTTCTGACCGTGGATTGCCAGCTCAACCAGTCCCTTTCCGCCCTGCTCTCGGGTGGCCGTTACCGATCCGGTGAAACACATTTCTTCTCCGACAAAGGCACTGGCCCTGTTCTGGACGGAGTAGTTCAGCAACCGTCCCCTACCACCGACCCAGTCCGTGACAGCACGGGCCAATAAAGCGGCCTGAAGTGGCCCTTGAACAACGATGTCGGCGTAACCCTCGACTTCGGTGGCCCACTTGCGGTCGTAGTGAATGAGGTGGCCATTCATCGTTGCTGCACTGAAATAGAACATCTGGACCGGATCCACGGCAATCAACAGGGTGGGCAGCAGT
>JBBSUU010000434.1:0-3239 GCA_038234115.1 Mycobacteriales bacterium | reverse complement strand
CCCGCCCCGATCAACGAGACCGTACTGGACTACGCCCCGGGTAGTCCGGAGCGCGGAAAGCTGCTCGAGGCCCTGCAGTCCTTCACCAGCCCGTTGGAACTGCCGGCCGTGATCGGTGGTGTCGCGCGCCAGGGTGGCGGTAGCGCCTTCGATGTGGTTTCCCCCCATCGGCATGCCCGCATTCTGGGGCACTCGGCGCACAGCAATCAGCAGGATGCCACCGATGCGGTGGCAGCCGCGCTCAAGGTGGCCGCCGATTGGCGGGCCCTGGACTTCGATGATCGGGCCGCGATCATCCTGCGGGCGGCGGATCTGCTGACCGGACCGTGGCGTGCGCGGATCAATGCTGCGACGATGCTGGGTCAAGCAAAGACGGCCTACCAGGCCGAGATCGACGCGTCCTGCGAACTTGCGGATTTCTGGCGGTTCAACGTCCATTTTGCCAAGCAGATTCTCTCCGACCAGCCGATCGCCAACTCAAAGGGTATTTGGAACCGCACGGATCACCGTCCGCTCGAAGGTTTCGTCTACGCCATCACCCCCTTCAACTTCACCGCCATCGCGGCCAACCTGCCCACCGCCCCGGCGTTGATGGGCAACGTTGTGGTGTGGAAGCCCTCGCCAACCCAGCAGCTCGCGGCCTCCCTCACGATGGATCTGCTGCGGGAAGCGGGCATGCCAGACGGGGTGATCAATATGCTTCCCGGCGACGGACTGGCCGTTTCCGAGGTGGTGATGACCGACCCACGGTTGGCCGGCATCCACTTCACCGGCTCGACCAAGACCTTTCAACAGCTGTGGGCCCAGGTCGGTGCGAACATCGCCTCTTATCGCGGCTATCCGCGTCTTGTCGGCGAAACCGGTGGTAAAGACTTCATCCTCGCGCACGCCAGTGCCGATACCGACGTGCTCCGCACTGCGATGGTGCGCGGTTCCTTCGAATACTCCGGGCAAAAGTGCTCGGCGTCCTCGCGAGCCTTTGTGCCCAAGTCCCTGTGGTCCAGGATCAAGGACGATCTGGCCGCCGAGACCGACGCCCTGGGGGTTGGGGATGTCGAGGATTTCACCAATTTCACCTCCGCAGTCATCGACGAGCGGGCCTTCGACAAGCATGCTGCAGCAATCGACCGAGCGCACGCCACCAAGGGCATCAAGGTTTTGGCCGGCGGCACCTACGACAAGTCAGAGGGCTACTTCATTCGCCCGACCGTGCTGGTCTCTGATGACCCGACCGACGAAATCTTCAGCACCGAGTACTTCGGCCCGATCCTGGCAGTTCACGTCTACGACGATGAGAAGTTCGACGAGGTCATCGACCTGGTGGATTCCGGCTCCAAGTATGCGCTGACCGGATCGATCATCTCCGGTGATCGCGCAGTGGCGGCCAAGGTTTCCAACGACCTGCGCTTCGCCGCCGGTAACTTCTACATCAACGACAAACCGACCGGCGCCGTCGTCGGCCAACAACCTTTCGGTGGCGCTCGGGCGTCCGGTACCAACGACAAAGCCGGCTCGGCCTTGAATCTGCAGCGTTGGTGCTCTCCGCGCTCGATCAAAGAGACGTTCGTGCCGGCGAAGACTTCCGGATACCCCCACCAGGCCTGACCGTCTGCGGTTCGACTTGATCTGCCCACTCCGCCCGCGGTTGCGCTCCATTCGCGGCTACCGCGGGAGGAAGGACAGATCGACGAGATTTTCGTCCGGGTCCTTCGGATCCACCCAGACGGTCAGCGTCGAGGGCAATGAATACCGTGGGTCCTGCCAGATCGGATCACTCCGAACCTGCATCGGTGCACCGGTTTGCGGATTTGTAAGCCCCACGATGACTCGATAGGGATGTCTGCTGTTGACCTGCTGGCTGTAGTCGGAAATAACATCCAACACGGTCCCGATCACCGCAGTGCCCTGCTCGATCAGGCGATCGATCACCCGCCGGCGGCGCTGGACGAACACGAAGAAGGCAGTCCCGAGGGCAACGAAGATCAGCCCGATCCCGCCGACGATGAGTTGCCAGAGCCAAAGCCCGAAGCCGACGATGCTGCCATCGCGCGGATCGGCCGGGTCATAGGCCACTTCGACGCGCTCACCGATGTCATAGGCCGACGGTGAAGAGAACACCGAACTGGTGATGGTGATGCGCTCCTGGGCGGCGGTGATGAACTCGACCACTGGCGCGTAAGTATTGTCATCGCGTGCTTCCCGCAGGTCGACAACGGTTCCGGCGGTGCGGATCTGGTCGGAGAGCGAGCTGACCCGCGCCGTGACGCCGATGCCGGCGACCACCAGCATCACCACCCCGATGCCGCCGAAGACCATACCGAGGATTCGACGAACGTCCTTGGGATACGGGTATTTGAGTTCGCTCACGGACCTCATCCCGCCCGGTCGGCTAATTTCTCGAGTTCGCCACCGACCGCACAGCGTGTTGGCCTGCCTCCCTGGCCGCCGGCGCCGAAACTCACCTGCCGGCAGGGAAAATCTCGTCGATGGCCACCAACTCTTCGATACTTGGCGACCACGCGGTGGCTGCGGCCGCGTTGGCGGCCACCTGCGCCGGTGAGGTGGCGCCGGCGATCACCGAGCTGATCTGCGGCTGGGCCAACAACCACCCGAAGACCAGTTCGATCATGGTGATGTCACGGGCCGCGGCGAAGGCGGCCAACGCTTCGAGCTGGTCCCACGGTGCGCTCTCGAGCAACTGGGGTTTGAGGTCAGTGATGCGCGAACCGGCCGGATGATGATCGCGAGTGTATTTTCCGCTGAGCAACCCGTTGGCCAACGGGAAGAACGGCAGGATGCCGACCCCGAATGCCTCCGCCGCCGGCATCAGGTCCGCCTCTATCTTCCGGTTCAGCAACGAGTACTCGTTCTGCGCCGAGATGAAGGGAACATGACCGCCGTCGCGGGCCGTCCAGGAAGCGTCTGCCAACTGCCAGCCGGACAGATTCGAGTGCCCGATGTAGCGGACCTTGCCCTCGCGGACCACCTCGGACAACGCTTCGAGGGTCTCTTCGATGGGCGTGCTCGGATCCGGCTCGTGCAGCTGGTAGAGGTCGATCCAGTCGGTATTCAAGCGACGCAGCGAGCCCTCGAGTGCTTTGCGAATGTATCGCCGGGAGCCGCGTGCACCGAAGTCCGGACCGTTGAGGGACCCGACCTTCATACCGAATTTGGTCGCTACGATGACGTCATCGCGTCGGCTCTCAAGTGCTTTTCCGAGCATTTCTTCGCTCACCCCT
>JBBSUU010000433.1:0-3246 GCA_038234115.1 Mycobacteriales bacterium | reverse complement strand
GCATCAAACAGGTAGCTTCTCAACCCGATTAATTGCCTTTGATCACCGCTTGATCGGCCGCCTCACGTCCGGCCCACCAGCCGTTGGCATCAACCATCCGTGTCCCCCTGCTTCGGGTATTGGGGAACAGTCGTTCAAAAGCTCCATCCACCGCGGCCGCGCGGTCTGCCATCACCGGGACCAACTCGGTTCCCCATTGCCGGCCGGCCGCAGCCAACGCCAACCGCTCGACCTCCGCGAGCCGCTCGCCAATCCGCGACGCGTATGAGAGCAGGAAGGCCCGGCGGAACCCCGGCGATCGCCGATCGCCGGCAAACTCGCCTGCTGCCGTCATCGCTCTGGTGGCTTGCACAAGAAGCGAGGTGAACAGCAATTCCACCAACTCGAGGTTCAGTTCACGACCGACCACCACCACAAATCCGTGTGTCTCATCCCAGACAGCCCGAACTTCATTGGCTGCTGCGACGGTAGCCAGCAGTTGCGCTTTCTCCGGTCCGTACGGATCGTCGATATGGATGCGCTGCGGCCGAATGTCCGGATCGTCGATACCGAGCCCGGCCCGCTCGCCCGCACGGGCGAGATCCAGTACTGCTGCGTCTATTTCATGCCTTGTCATCAGCTCCTGAGCCTTGGCCGAAAAGGTTTCCGCCTCGGCGGGATAGTTCGTCGATTCAGCTTTGGCCAGCAGTGCCCGTATCCGGGTCAGCATCTTCAGGTCGTGCGCATGCCGGACCCGGGGCGGCGCCATCCCCCAGCGCGAAGGGGGCTCCACCAAGCGGGTCAGCGGCGGCAGCTTATGCAATTCTCCAACGACTCGGAGCACCTCACGCCAGGCATCGACCGGCCTGAGTCCCTCGCCCAGCGCCCAGGTCGTGACGACGGAAGCGCTGCCCTCGGTAATTGCCGGCATCAAGTCATCGAAGGACCCCTGCCCGGGATCTTCGGACTCGGTGACGCCGAATCCGAGAGCCCGGAGCTGTTGTGTCCACTCGTCCGGCGCCTTCTCGAAGGCGGGTTCCACAGCAGCCTGAGCCAGGATGCTCGCCACCACCAAGGATGCAGCCCTCGCGGTTTGCAGGCGGCGCAGCACATGTGGCACATCCAGTGGTTGCCAACCGAGTTCCCAAAGCCGTCCAACAGCCGTCATCAGCGACGCCGACAGCACGACGTCGGGATGGAATTCGGGCTCGATCTCCATCTGCGCGACGGTGGAAAGGGAATCCAGAACGTTCTCCAACACCCTCGATCGTTTCTGCGCACCGACGGCCTCTACCCCGCCAAGCATGACCAACTGTTCGAGCACCTCGAGCGCCGGCCGATCCAGATAGCCGGGAAAGCCGGACGGGAGCCGCCCGTCCGCGCCGGGTTCTTGAGACTTTGATTCTCGCGAACCGGACTTACGTTTTCCTGATGCCATTTCTCCAGTGTGGCTGATCACCCGGTATCCCCCACACCAAGAAGCGTTCAAGGACTAAACTGGATTGCTGCCGGTCCGAGCCTGTCGAAACGTCGGTAAAGACCTGGGCACCGCCGCCACCCGCACCCTCCAACACCGCAGTCACCACCTCGATCAGTTATGGCAGGGAAGTTTTGAAAGACGCGAACGACGACGGCATTGAGCACGAGCAGCAGTACTTGGGCATGCTCTACGAACGCCTCGACGACTTTTGGAGTGAGACCAAGGACTCGCTGAAGCGCGCCCTACGCGAGACCGACGGCACCCCCCAGGGCCTGACCGAACGCGATGTGGCAACGGCGAAATACTCCGAGCGGTTGGCCGCCTTGGGCGCCGCCGAGTACGGGCTCTGTTTCGGACGTCTGGATTTTGATGACTCCAAACCCGACCCCAGGCTCTACATCGGCCGGATGGGCATCTACTCCCAGGAATACGAATCCCTGCTCATCGACTGGCGTGCACCATCGGCGCGGCCGTTCTATCTGGCCACCGCGGTCGCACCCGACGGCGTCCTCCGACGCCGGCACATTCGGACCAGTCGTCGACGGGTGACGAGCATCGACGACGAGTCGCTGGTCCTGGATGGTGTCCAGCGCTCATCCGACCAGACCCACTCCACCTTGACCGGCGAATCCGCGCTGTTGTCCGCCCTCGATGCACATCGCACCGGCCGGATGAACGACATCGTCGAAACAATTCAGGCCGAGCAGGACCGGATCATCCGGGCCAACCTCAATGGCGTTCTCGTGGTTCAAGGCGGTCCGGGCACCGGCAAAACTGCCGTGGCACTGCATCGGGCGGCCTACCTGCTCTACACCCACCGAGATCGGCTGGCCAGTCGTGGCGTGCTGGTGGTGGGACCGAACACCACGTTCCTGAAGTACATCGGTCAGGTGTTGCCCTCGCTCGGTGAGACCGCCGTTTCGCTGTCCACCATCGGCAATCTGTATCCGGGGGTGCACGCCGAACTGGTCGAAGCCGATGAAGTTGCAGCTCTCAAAGGTCAACTCGCGATGGCCACGGTGGTGCAGACCGCTGTGCGCAATTGCCAAAAAGTCCCGTCGAGTTTTCTGGAAGTCCCGTTCGAACGGGACGTTCTGCGTGTTGAGAAGGAAGCTGCGTTGGCGGCCCGTCGCCGCGCTCGGGCCTCGCGGCAGCCGCACAACAAATCGCGGGCCATCTTCATCAGCGAGATGATCAACACCTTGGCCCGCCAGTATGGTCAGCAACTCGGCGCGAATGTCGTTGGCGGACCGAACCTGCTCGACGACACGGATCTGGACGAAATCCGCGGTGAGCTTCGCGCCGACAGTCGGGTGCAGAAGGCGTTGAACTCGCTGTGGCCGGTGACTTCGCCGCAGCAGCTGCTTTCCGACCTCTACGGGTCCGCATCGACGTTGGCCGCTGCCACCCCCAAACTGACAACAGCAGAACGAGAGTTGCTGCGCCGGGATCTGGCGGCCGGCTGGTCGTCGGCCGATGTACCGCTGCTCGACGAAGCCGCCGAATTACTCGGCGTGGACGACAGCGCCGAGAAGGCGAAGGCCCAACGCCGCCGCAGCGACGAGATCGACTACGCCCAAGGTGTGCTCGATATCATCGAAGGTTCTCGCTCCGCTGACTTCGAGGACGACAGCGAAGAAGAAATGTTGGTTGCCTCAGACCTGATCGGCGCCGATCTGCTCGCGGACCGACAGGACGATCTGGATTACTCCACCACGGTCGACCGGGCTGCCGCCGACCGCGAATGGACCTTCGGACATTTGATTGTCGATGAGGCGCAGGAGCTT
>JBBSUU010000432.1:0-3253 GCA_038234115.1 Mycobacteriales bacterium | reverse complement strand
GGCCAGCGCCTTGAGCCGCCGCGAACCGGGCACCAGGAACTCCTCGCCGATAACGGCATAGATATCGACCCAGTCCGGCGATGCCAGAAATTCGGCCACCATGGCCGGTGTCGGCATCCCGGGAACGTCGGAATAACGTACCGGTGTGGATTTGAGCCATCGATCCTCCGCGGCCCTGGAATAGCAGTAAGCGGCGAAGGTGAGTTCCCGTAAGGAGGCGAGTTCGCGAAGTGCTGTCAGAAACGCCCAGAACTGCGCGAAGGCGCGACCCTCATCGGCCGTCGGCATCACCTCCCAGGTGGCGAAACCGCGGTAGCCGCAATCAAATCCGGCCGCCCGAACCGCCGCCGTCCCCCGCTCGGATCCGGAGAGCAGGGTGCCCCAGAGATAAGCACCGTCCTCGACATAGGACTCCATATCGACGTCGAGTTCGATATCGGCTCTGGTCACCCGCACTTCGGGTCGGCGCCGCACCAGACTCACCTGCTGCAACCAGGCCCGCGCCCGCACGATCACCTCACCGCTGTTGACCCCGGTCAGCGGGAGTTTCTGCACCAGATCGGGGTCGGCATTGGCCAGATCATCAATGGTCAACAGTCCGACCGCGCGCAACGCCTGCGCATCCAGACCCGGCGTCACCAGTGAGATGTCCCGGCTTCGAGTCATCTCGGTGGTACACAACTCATTCCACGGGCATCGACGGCATTCGGCGATCCGACTGGGCAGGGCCAGCGGCGTTGCACCGGTTGCTGCCGCGGTGGCGACGGCGAGTCGGTCGGCAAAACGCTCGTCGTACTCGGCCAGGACCGTGCTGCCCGCCCCGGAAAGCTGGTGCCAGCAAATGCTTTCCGAATCACCGGTGCTGACGCCGCGACCGATTACGCCGCCGATTCCAGCGGTGGAACCAAGCTCCAGTTCTTCCAACATCCGGTGAAAGTGAGCCAGTACCAGAGCATCTCGCGGCTGCGATCGGGCCTTGCGGCTCCCCGACCGACGAATCTCCAGCGGGTTCTGCAAGGACGACAGGTTGGCCCCCGCCCCTTTGTCCAGGGTCCGATGCCCGCGAACGATGATGGGCAAATAGCCGGTTCCGTCGTGGACCAGGAAGTCGATCACCCCGAAACGGGTTTTGGTGCGCAACGGGATATCCCGGAGGAGCAGCGGCCGATCGGCGGCGGCCGGGGTCCACCGGCTGGTCTCGCCAGCGGCCACACCGCCGCCTGCCGGCCCTAGTTCGGCGCCCGCCGGGGTGGCCAGGACCTGTTGCCGGTGAGCCGCCAGGTCCGTCATCCGAAGTTCGAAGGTGGTGTCCGGGTCCGATTTGGCAGCTCGATCGACGCTGGGGTCGTGATCCAGATGGATCCGGCGGCGGCAGCGGGAGGCTGCGCTGGGCGATAGCCGAACCTCGTGATCGGGTGGTCCTGCATTCTGGGTCATCGACTGCCAGCGTAGGCGCCGATCCAATCCGGGCCGAATTGGCTGGTGTCAACCTTTAGGCTTGCGGGCACATACCCAACACGTGGCGTCCGTTACCCCAATCGTCAGGAGATCGGTCGATATGGCCAGCAAGAAGAAGTCGAGCGACCTTACGCCCAGTGCTGCCGCCAAGGTCGGTGGAGTGCTGGGGCTGGTCTCCAACCTGACGGATCCTAAAAAGGCCAAGAGACTGATCTCGGTCGGCCAGGTGGTGGCGCCACTGGTCGCTCCGCTCGCGATCGAGGGCCTCGCGAAAGCCAGGGGCGTGCTGGACAATCGGCGCGCCAAACAGCTGGGCGTCCCGGTGGAGAACATCGGCATCTACCGCGGTCCCACCGGCCGGACGTTGGCCCGAATCGATGCGATCAGCGATGCCATCAGCGAATTACGCCGCCGACGCACCGGTGACACGCTGATTGTCGGCTTCGCCGATTCCTCGGAGGATCACCTGGTCAACCTGGCAGCGGCCACCCATGCGGCCGCACCGATGCCGGCCTCCCGCCGGCGTGCCACGTTGGCAGCCAGCGGTCGTGAGCTGGACCAGACCGAGAATCAGTTGATGTCACACCTGGTGAGCCGTTAGTGGTCTGACCCGGCTGCGGGCCGCCGGTATCCTGGAGGAACCATGTCCGGACCCACCAGCTTGCGCTGGCGCCTCGTGCGCAGTGGAACACTCGCTGCGCTGACGGCTCAGATTGCGGTGATCGGACATCTCTTCGGTGGCGGTTCACTTCCGGACTCGGCCGCAATCATCACCGTCACTGCCACTTTGACCGGTGCCATTACCGGCCTGGCCGGCAAGCGACGTGGATTCGGCTCGATCCTGCCCGTGATGCTCGGGGCCCAAGTGGCGTTCCACCTGGTTTTTTCGATTTCCGCCCACCACGCCGAATCCCTGGCATCTTTGCCCATGGTCGTGTTCCACCTTCTGGCCGCGGTGGCTTGTGCTGCCCTCCTGGCGTACGGGGACCGGCTGATCTTCGGTCTGTTTGCCGCTCTCAAACGGGCGCTACCCCGATTGATCTCGCCCCTGATTGTGCTGGCAGCCCCGACCTGGACGGCTCTTGTCGGCGTCCGCACCCCCAGGCCAGTCACCACTTTGATCACCTTGAGCAGGCCGCGCCGGGGGCCACCGGTCACCTGCTGACCCGCACTCCTGCACGCCCTGCCCGCCCCGGGCTGCGGCGCCCTCGTTGCACACTCGTCATGCATCCGTCCGGCCGATCGCCTCCGCACGGACCATCAAGGAGATTCATGTCTGTCTTTACTTCTGCACGTCCACATCCTCCCTTGCGCCGAACCGCCACGGTCATCGCCGCCACCGCCGCGGCCATGGTGCTGGGCGCCGGCGCCGCCTTTGCCCATGTCAGCGTCAACCCGGATACCGTTTCACCGGGCAGTTACTCGAAACTGTCGTTTCGGGTACCGAACGAGAGCGAAACTGCTTCCACCACCAAGCTCGAGATCCAGCTTCCGCAAGACACCCCGTTCGCTTCGGTCCGCGGTAAGGCCATTCCCGGTTGGACGGTTGCGCTGACCAAGGAGAAACTGCCGGCTGTCATCACACAGGGAAACACCACCATCGATGAAGCCGTGACCACCATTGTGTTCACCGCCGATTCCGATGCCGATGCCATCGGCCTCAACCAGTTCGGCGAATTCGATATCCAGGTCGGTCCGGTGCCGAACGTTGCTTCGATCACCTTCACCGCGGTCCAGACCTATAGCGATGGCAAGATCGTGACCTGGGGTGATCCCACCCCGACCGGCGGTGCGG
>JBBSUU010000431.1:0-3255 GCA_038234115.1 Mycobacteriales bacterium | reverse complement strand
TGATGGTGAGGACTGAAAGCAGGATGCCCAGGGCGATTTCGTTGGGCGTCTTGGATCGGGCAGACCCTTCGACCAATGCGATCATCCGGTCCATGAAGGTCTTACCCGGTTCGGCTGTAATGCGAATGACGATCCGATCCGAAAGCACCCGAGTGCCGCCGGTGACGGCGCTTCGGTCGCCGCCGGATTCGCGGATCACCGGTGCCGATTCGCCAGTAATGGCCGACTCATCGACCGCTGCAGCACCTTCTACGACATCTCCATCGGACGGAATGATATCGCCGCCTTCACAAACCACCCGATCGTTCATCTTCAGAGTGGTAGCGGGAACCTCCTCGACGGAGCCGTCCTCGCGCAGACGGCGGGCCGGGGTATCACTCCGGGTTGCTCGCAGGCTCGCTGCCTGCGCTCGGCCACGGCCCTCGGCCACGGCCTCGGCGAGGTTGGCGAAGATCACGGTCAGCCAGAGCCAAATTGCCACGGCGATCGAGAACAGACTGGGGTCCATCACGGCCAGCACCGTGGTCAACATCGATCCGATGAGTACCACGAACATGACCGGCGTTCGGATCATCAGGCGTGGGTCCAGCTTGGACAATGCCTGGGGCAACGCGGAAATCAAGCTTTTTGGAGAGAAGACGCCGGCCTGGACCGGTGCGCCGTGATGTTCGTGGGCGGCTGGTGTTGGGGCCTCGGGGCTGCGGGTCGGGGCGGTCATGACAATCCTTCCGCGAGCGGACCCAGAACGAGGGTCGGCACGTAGGTGAGGCCGGTGATAAGGAGGGTGACAACAATGAGGAGGACGATGAATTGGGTGCCGCTGGTGGGAAGAGTTCCGGAGTCCTTGGGCGCAACAGGCTGTTTGGACAATGACCCCGCCAGCGCCAGCACCAGGGCGATACCGCCGAAACGCCCGACCGCCATACAGATTGCCAACGTGATGTTGTAAAAGTCTGTGTTGGCGTTGAGCCCGGCGAATGCCGAACCGTTGTTGTTGGATGCGGAGGTAAAGGCATAGACGACCTCGGTCAGGCCGTGCGGGCCTGAGTTGAGAATCGAATCCCGTGGCCCGGGAAGAGCCATGGCCAGGCCGATACCGAGTAGGAGCACCGTCGGGGTGACGAGCAAGTATCCGCCGATCAGCTTCATTTCCCCTGCACCCAGACGTTTTCCGAGGACGGTGGGGGTGCGCCCGACCATCAGTCCGGCGAGGAAGACGGTGAGCATGGCCAGAATCAACATGCCGTAGAGACCGGATCCGACGCCACCGGGTGCGACTTCGCCGAGCATCATGTTCAGCAGTAACACGCCGCCGCCGAGTCCGGTGTAGGACGAGTGCATCGAGTCGACGGCGCCGGTTGAGGTAAGCGTGGTGGCAACGGCGAAGAATGCCGACCCCGCTACCCCAAATCTGGCTTCCTTACCCTCCATCGAAGCGCCGGCCGCTTCCAGACCCGCGCCGCCGTGCGCATTTTCGGCCGCCCAGGCGGCTGCCAGCGCGATCATTGCGATCGCTGCCATGGCAATGACGATGGCCCGACCCTGCTTCAGGTCGCCGAGCATTCTGCCCAGGGTCCGGGCCAGCGAAAATGGGATCAGCAGGATCAGCAGGATTTCTGCCAAGTTGGTTCCTGCATTTGGATTCTCAAAGGGGTGAGCGGAGTTGGCGTTGAAGTAGCCACCGCCATTGGTCCCGAGTTCTTTGATGACTTCCTGACTGGCCACCAGGCCGCCGGGAATGGTCTGGGTGCCGCCGCCGATGGTTTGCACGGTAACCGGATCACTCAGGTTTTGGATGACTCCGCCGAGCACAAACAAGACGGCGGCCACCGTGGCAATCGGCAACAGGATTCTGATGGTGGCCCTGGTCAGGTCCACCCAAAAGTTGTTCCCGAGGACGTCAGGACCGGAGCCGCCGGCGCGGGAATTGATTTTCCCTGCTGTTGGTCGCGCTGGTCCCCCGGCAACCGTGTCCAGACCCCCGGAGCCACTCCGAACTTCCACCATCTCCCGCTCACCGGCGGTGATCCGCTTGCTCACGAATGCTCTGATCAGCACGATCACCACCGTGATGCCAACGGCGGGGGAGAGGAAGTTTTGTACCGCAAGGCCGGCCGCCTGCACGGCAAAGCCGGCCGACGCTTCGCCGGAGTAGGACTGCCAATTTGTATTGGTGACAAAGCTGACCGCAGTATTGAAGGCCTGCGCAAAGGGCATGCCAGGGATGTTGTTCGAGTAGGGAAGATGATTTTGAAACATCAGGAAGAGCATCAGCAGTAGGGTCGAAACCACGCTGAAGGCAAGCACACTGACGAGATAGACCGTCCATCCTTGGTTCGCTTCCGGGTTGATCCGAAGCGTGCGGTAGAGCGCAGACTCGAAACTGCTGTGTTGTGGGCTGGTAAAAACCCGCGCCATGTAATCGCCCAACGGTGCGTAGGCAATGGCGAGAATAACTATCACTACAAAGATCTGCAGCGCATCCGTTAGCCAGGCGGACATCAGAATTTCTCCGGGTAGATGAGGGTGATGAGTAGGTATCCGATAAGGATGAGGGCGATGACGCCCGCGACGATCTCCATACCGAAGACGCTAGATCTGCCGTCTGCCCCCGTTGTCGATCCTGACGCCATCTTGATGCCGACCAACAAAATCTTGATGTTTTATTGATGCATCACTAAAAGGTCCGCACCCATGAGTCCGCGCGAGCAGTACTCCTAGCAGTGTCCGACGCCAAGCAGTGTTCTATCGCAGGCAACAGCCTGCGTGGCTGTGATTCTCCGGTAGTTGGGCCCCGCCCAGTTTGGCCGCTCAAGCCCGGGCTAACGCCTCTAGCGCAACCTTGGGCTCCCACTGACCGTGCGAGTCGACGGATTGCTCGGGTACAAACCTGCGGCTGCAGCCAACGGTCAGCCCTGGCGTCCGAACAGCTTTTTGAACCCATTTGTGATCTGCGCTCCGACGACGCCGGCTGCGCCCTGCACCGCGGGGTTGTCGGACACGCGCTGGCTCCAGCGCTTGATCTGCTCATATCTTTCGCGACCGGCGCGGGAGCCCAGAACGTAGCCGATGGCGGCGCCGAGAATAAGGCGATACATGAGCTGGCCTTCCGTAGAGCGAAGCAGGTTGTTGTCCCAGTGTTCCTTACCCCGGGGCCGACGGGAGCAGTCACCCTGCGCCAACGAGTTGAAAAGGTTCCCCGCAGTCGTGACCTGCGGGTTCGCCGGAGACGTCGGAGAGGGCCACCCCAAGGGC
>JBBSUU010000430.1:0-3262 GCA_038234115.1 Mycobacteriales bacterium | reverse complement strand
CGTTCCCAATCAGCTCAGGCCAGAGGCTTCCATCGATGGGTGGCGACGAACTATCCAGGGGTTCTCAGCGGAGTGGACCTGCGACTGGGCAATACGGCGGCCGCCGGCATGTCGCTGGCCCGTCGGGGCTTTTCGATGTTGATGCGGATGCGCGCCAAGGGCTGACTCGACGCGTCGGCGATCATCGTTCGGATTGGGGTCCGGCCGTAGCGGCTATAGTTCGGACGCGTGGACGACGGCAACGGACAGGGACAGCTCGAAGCTCTGCACAAGAGGCATACGGTGTCTGTGGTCATTCCTGTCTATCAGGGCGAACGCACCCTGGAAGCCTTGCTGGCCGAAATCGTCCCACTCACGATCGACAGCCATTCGGCCGCGGGCTGGCCGTACGTGGTGACCGAGGTGCTCCTGGTTCACGATCACGGGCCGGACAACTCGGCCGCGGTCATCCACCGCCTGGCCCAGGCCTACGATTTCGTCCGTCCGGTATGGCTGAGCCGCAACTTCGGCCAACATCCCGCAACATTGGCCGGGATGGCCTCCTCGGGTGGGGACTGGATCGTCACTCTGGACGAGGATGGTCAACACAACCCCGCCGATATTCCGTCGCTGCTGGACACCGCGCTGGCGCAGCAGGCATCGGTGGTGTACGCCAAGCCCAGCAACGCCCCGCCGCACGGATTGTTCCGAAACTTCGCGTCCAAAACGGCCAAGAAGATGCTGACCAGCGGTTCCGGTGGCCCCAATGCCGCCGACTTCCAAAGTTTCCGGCTCATTCTGGGGGAAATCGGGCGAAGTGTTGCCGCCTACGCCGGTTCCGGGGTCTACCTGGATGTGGCGATGGGGTGGGTCGCCGACAAGGTTGTCACCAGCCCGGTGGAACTCCGGCAAGAGGGAGGCCGGCCTTCGGGTTATTCGCTTCGCACCCTGTCATCTCATTTTTGGCGCATGGTGTTGTCCAGCGGCACCAAAGGACTTCGACTGGTCAGCATTCTCGGTGTTCTGTTTGCCATCGGCGGGTTTGTGCTGGCGCTGTTCGTGATCATCTCCCGGCTGTTCTCCGGGGTCGAGATCGCAGCCGGTTGGGCGTCGCAGATGGTGGTCACGCTGCTGATCGGCGGCGCGATTCTGTTTTCGCTGGGAATTATCGCCGAATACATCGGCGTCGCCGTGAACATGGCCATGGGCCGACCGCTCTATCTGATCGTCAGCGATCCCGCTGACGGCCCCCTTGGTCGTCGTCCGGTTCGTCCGAACCGTCGGCCGGGGCACCCTGCGCAGGTGACGAACCCTCCCCCCACGCCTTCTCCCATCGCGCTATCGCCTGCCGAAGCACTTACTGATCCCGGAAAAACCGACTCGTGACACCGCCCCGTCCGGTGACCTGGGTGATCGGTGCCGGCGGACTTCTCGGCCGCTCGCTGATGGCCGAACTCGCTACGCGGGCCGACCAAGGCCTCTTCACCGTGCCCGTTCCCTGGGGCAACCCGGAGCGGGCCGCAGGCGCATTGTCGGCCGGGATCGACCGTCTCATGGCGGTGGCCGACGGCCGGCCGTGGCGAATCGCCTGGTGCGCCGGCGCCGGTGTCACCGGCACGCCCGCTTCCGTCTTCGAACAGGAAACCGCAACGTTTTCGCGCTTCTTGCATCGTTTGCAGACAGTCGCGGCCGATGCGCCGCGCAACGGCAGTCTTTTTCTGGCCTCATCAGCCGGCGGTGTCTACTCCGGTTCCGGACAGGCACCGTTTTCCGAACACGACGTGGCGGGCGCAATCTCGCCCTACGGCAGCGCCAAACTGGCCTGCGAGCAACTGGCAATTACCTTTGCGGCCGAGTCCGGTGTGCGACTTCTGATCGGCCGGATCGCCAATCTCTACGGGCCCGGGCAGAATCTGAGCAAGCCGCAGGGCCTGGTCTCACACATCTGTCGGTCGCACATCACCGGCCAACCGATCTCGGTTTACGTCTCGCTCGATACCGTGCGGGATTATCTCTACGTCGGCGACTGCGCCCAGATGATTGCCGATGGACTTGACCGACTGGGCAACCGCCCGGCGGCGGAAGTCACGCTCAAAATTTTGGCCTCCGGTCAGGGCGTGACCATCGGCGCCCTTCTCGGCGAGTGTCGGCGCATCTTCAAGCGCGCACCGCGGGTGGTCCTGGGGGCCTCTCCCAACGCCAAATTTCAGGTCCGCGACCTGCGACTTCGGTCCCGGGTGTGGCCGGAACTGGATCGTCGTACGTTGACGCCGCTGGCGGTGGGCATCGCCGCCACGGTTGCCGACATGCGCCGGGCGATGCAGGAACGCGGGCACGACTGGTCCGTCCGCTGACCGGAGCCACCAGCGACTATCCTTGGCTTGTCCCGATCGCGAGAGGCACCACACAATTGAGTTCTCAGGCTGGGTTGCGCCGTGGCGCCGCTCCCAACGGATCAGGGCCTGCGCGATCGGCAGCCGCCCGATCCGCTTCGCGCACCTTTGCAGGCCGGCTGAAAACCGCCTGGGCAACGTCGGATCTGCGCGCCTACCTCAGCGCCATCGCGCTGACGGTGGCAGCCGTCTTCGTGATGGCCCGATTGTGGCTCGCTGACCTGACGGTCCCGTTCTACTACCTGGAAAACGACGCGGCGGCTGTCTTTTCACACTTCAAGACCGTGATGGAAACCGGCTGGTATGAAGCACAACCGGCCCTGGGCGCGCCGGCCGGGCAGGCCTATCACGACTTCCCGACGGCCGATAACCTCCATATGATGGCCGCCCGGATCCTCGGGTGGTTCACCAACGATGTCGCCGTTGTCGCCAATCTGTACTACCTGATCGGGTTCCCCCTCGCCGCGGTCACGGCGCTGTGGTTCCTGCGGCAATGCGGACTCTCCCGGCCGATGGCCGTCGTGATGGCGGTGCTGTTTGCGGTCGCGCCCTATCACTTCCTGCGTCATCAGGGCCATCTGTTCCTGGGCAGTTACTACCCCATCCCATTGGGGCTGGCCGTGGTGCTGCGAGTGATTCGCGGCCGGGCGCTCTGGGGTGTGAAATCCGGGGACACCCGGTGGCGCAAGACCTGGGGTGTGCTTTCCGGCCGCGGTGCGATCACTGTTTACTGCCTGGCAATAGTGGCCACCGCGTCCACCTACTACTTGGTCTTCACACTGGTGCTGCTGGCTGCCGCCGGATTTGTCGCCTTGGCCCGTACCGGGTCCCTGTCCCGGTTCCGCGGCGCTGTCGTAGCCGGGTTGGTTGGCCTCGTGGTGGCCGGGCTG
>JBBSUU010000429.1:0-3264 GCA_038234115.1 Mycobacteriales bacterium | reverse complement strand
CAAGGAGATTTTCCCCGCGCTGGCCGAACGCGAGTACATGCTGCTGCGCGACCTGGCCAAGAAAGGGGTGCCCTGTGTAACAGCGGTGGGTGTCGTTTCAAATCGGGTGGCCGCTGATGGCACCCCGCTGGATGCTGCTCTCGTGACCAAACACCTGCGGTTCTCGCTGCCGTACCGGGCGCTGTTCTCCCGACGGATGGATCCGGACCTGGAACCGAAGTTGCTTGATGCGTTGGCCGAGCTCCTGGTCCGTCTCCATCTGGTCGGCTTTTCCTGGAACGACTGCTCGTTGTCCAACACGCTGTTCCGCCGCGACGCCGGCGCCTTGTCGGCCTACCTGGTTGATGCCGAAACCGGTGACGTTCGCGATCAGCTTTCCAAGGGCCAGCGGATGAACGATCTGGACATTGCGGAAACGAACCTGGCCGGCGAACTTCTGGATCTGCAGATGTCCGGCATGCTGCCGGAAAATGTCGATCCGATGGAGACCGCTCTCTCGGTGATGGAGCGGTATGAAAGCCTGTGGAATGAACTGACGGTCGAAGAAACGATGGCCGAGAACGAGTGGTGGCGCATCGAGCAGCGGCTCCGTCGCCTCAACGAGCTTGGTTACGACGTGGGTCAGATCCAGATCAATGAGGTCGATGGCAATCCGCATCTGATGGTGCAGACCCAGGTGGTCGAGGCCGGTCACCACCGCCGCCGATTGGCCGAACTCACAGGTCTGCAAGTCCAGGAGAACCAGGCGCGGCGCATTCTCAACGATCTGGACACCTTCAAAAGTCAAGCGGTGATGCCGGAGACCGATGTCGACGAACACATCGTTGCCGAACATTGGTTGACCGATGTTTTCGAACCGGTGGTTGAGGCGATTCCGAAGCAGCTCGACGAAAAGCTGGAACCGGCCGAAATCTTCCACGAGGTACTGGAACACCGTTGGTTCCTGTCCGAGGCGGCCGGTAGTGAGGTCGGTATCGAGGAAGCGGTGAATTCCTATGTCTCCAATATCCTGCCGACGCGGCCGGACGAGAAAGCCATGCTGGACCCGGATCTGATGGGGATCGGCGCTATCGGCGACTACCAGGTGGATGAGGATCCCGACCGGGTGGAATCCCAGGACGCCAAATGGCGTTTGGACAATCTGTAAGCACTTCCTCGAAGGAGATCAGATATGACCGGTTATGAAACACGGGGCGCGAGCCGACTGTGGTGGGTGTTTGCCCTCCGCGGCGCCTTGATGGCGCTGTTCGGTTTGCTCACCCTGTTCGTACCCGGCATGACGATCCTGGTTCTGGTGACGCTGTTCGGTATCTACTCGATCATCGACGGCGTGGTGGCGCTGGGCTTCGGATTCAGCCACCGCAAGAACGGTCGGGCCGGAAGCTGGTTCGTGCAAGGCGCTTTCATGGTGCTGGTGGGTCTTTTCGCCCTGCTTTTTCCGGCTGCCATCACCGCCGCTGTCTTCATTATTCTTGGTGTCTGGACGCTGGTCGTCGGCGCCGTGATTACCGCAACATCTCTCCGGCTGCGCAAAGCCGGCGCCTCGCACTGGGTGTGGCTATTGATGCTGGGAATTCTGGCGCTGATTGTAGGTCTGATCATGGTCATTCAACCGGTCAGCACTGCAGTCTCGTTCGCCTGGGTGTTGGGCGTATTCGCCTTGATCGGTGGAATTATGCTGATCGTCGCCGGTTTCCGGCTGAAATCTCGAATCTCGGGCCCCACTCACTAGACGAGCACGGCCACTTTCCTGGTTGTCCGAGCGGGGTCCAGACCCCGCTCGGCTCAACCAATTCAACCCTAGAGCGCAATTCCGACGTACTTGGTTTCCAAGTACTCGTTGATGCCTTCGGCGCCACCTTCTCGTCCGACACCTGAGGCCTTGACACCGCCGAAGGGGGCGGCCGGATTCGACACAATTCCCTGGTTGATTCCTACCATCCCCGTTTCCAACCGTTCGGCCACACTGATTGCGCGCGTTAGATTCTCGGTGAAGGCGTAGCCGACGAGCCCGAACTCGGTGTCATTGGCCAGCGCGATACCTTCATCGTCAGTGCTGAAGGTGGTGATCGGAGCCACTGGTCCGAAGATCTCCTCGCGGAAGATCTGTGCGGTCGGCGGAACATCCACCAGAACCGTTGGCTGGTAGAAGTATCCGCGATCACCGACGGTCTTACCACCGGTCAGTACCCGTCCGCCGCGATCGGTGGCGTCACTCACCAATTCCGTCACCTTGCTGATCGCCGCGCTGTCGATCAGCGGGCCGACCTGTACGCCATCCTCGATACCGCGGCCGATTTTCATCGCCCCCATCCGCGCGGCCAACCGCTCGCCAAACTCCTTGGCGACCGATTCGTGAATGATGAAACGGTTTGCTGCCGTGCAGGCTTCGCCGATATTACGCATTTTCGCCAACATCGCACCGTCGATCGCGCGGTCCATATTGGCGTCTGAAAAGACGACAAAAGGCGCGTTGCCGCCGAGCTCCATCGAAATCCGTAGCACCTGTTCTGCGGACTGCTCGATAAGTCGCCGCCCGACTCCGGTGGAGCCGGTGAAGGTTAATTTCCGCAGCCGCGGATCCCGGATGATCGGCTCTGATACCGCTCCAGATTTGGACGTGGTGATCACGTTGACCACACCGTCCGGGACGCCGGCCTCGGCCAGTAGACCTGCGAATGCCAGCATGGTCAAAGGAGTCTGGGTAGCGGGTTTGACCACCATCGTGCAGCCGGCGGCCAGGGCCGGGCCAATCTTGCGGGTGCCCATCGCCAGCGGAAAATTCCACGGGGTAATGGCAAAGCACGGCCCAACGGGCTGCTTCATCGTGAGCAGCCGAGTCCCGCCGGAAGGGGCGTTGGCATAGGTGCCCGAGATCCGAACCGCCTCTTCGGAGAACCAGCGCAGGAACTCGGCGCCGTAAGTCACTTCACCCTTCGCCTCGGCCAGCGGCTTTCCCATTTCCAACGTCATCAGCAGCGCGAAATCATCAGCCCGCGCAGTGATCAGCTCAAAGGCCTTGCGCAGAATTTCGCCGCGGGCTCGCGGATCGGTAGCCGCCCAGCTGCCGGCGGCATCGGTAGCCGCTGCCAGGGCGCTCTGCCCGTCGGCCACCGTGGCGTCGGCGACTTCGGCCAGTGTCTCACCGGTGGACGGATCTTCGACCGGGATCGTGGCGCTGGTGGACTGCCACTCCCCCCCGATGAACAGTCCCGTGTTGACACCGGCAAGTACCTGCGAAATCCGTTCCGTTGACACACTCAT
>JBBSUU010000428.1:0-3268 GCA_038234115.1 Mycobacteriales bacterium | reverse complement strand
TCGAACCGCTCGGCGCCGATCACCGTGATGTACTGACAGCCAGGGTCGGGTATGAAGACCGTACCGGCGTCAGCGGGTGCGCAATCTTTCCGCCATCGGGTGACACCGGTTCAACGCAGAGGAGATGTGGTCGGTAATGCCGGGTTCGAGTGAAGGCGCACCTTCGGCAGGGCCAAGTACCGGCGAGCAGGTGGCGAACCTTTTGCAGGACGCCATCATGGCGGGTCTGATGCGTCGAGGTACACCATTGCGGGAAGAGCAGATCGCCGGCAAATTCGAGGTGTCCCGTCGCAGTGCGCGAGATGCGCTGCGAATCCTGGAGTCCCAGGGGTTGGTCCGTTACCGGCGGAACAAAGGCTCTGCAGTGACAAACTTCAGTGTTGACGATGTGCGGGATATTTATCAGACCCGGAAAGTTCTTGAGTTGGCGGCAGCGGCAAACTGCGGGTCCGAGCGCAAGGAGCGCGTGCCCCCGACCCGGTTCGAAGCGCTGACGGCCGCTCTGGAACGACTGGCCCATGCTTGTCGACTGGGCGATACCAGGGCAATGGTGGAAGCTGATGTCAGTTTTCATGTCGCTGTGGTGGGATTGCTGGACCGGGCACGCCTGGACAGCTTCTTCGCCGGCCTGGCTGTCGAGATGCGGTACGCCATAACCATTATCGAGTTGGAGCACCACGAGGCCATCTATCGACCTCGAGAGGCATTCGTCGAGCATGAGGCGATCTACCAGGCGCTCGTGAGCGGGGAGGTGGAAACTGCGCAGACTCTTATCGAAGAACATATCGACAGTAACTGCAACCGCCTGGTCGCGATTGTCTCGACTCAGTGAGTGACAATCTGCCACAAATTAGTCTTGGTAAATTGGTGACCAATCTGCGATAGTCCATGCAGGTCCGGTACGGACCGGCGCCGGTTGCCCTGAGCGATAACCGGGCGGATTACGACTGAAATGGGATCGCAACGATGACACGTACTGGCGGAGACCTGGTTATCGAGACCTTGACGGCGCTGGGTGCCGACACCGTTTTCGGCATTCCGGGTCAGCACGCCCTTGGACTATTCGACGCGCTCAGCCGCAGTTCGCTATCCTTCATCAGCGCCCGGACGGAGAACAACGCCGCCTTCGCAGCGGATGGCTACGCGCGGGTGTCAGGTAAGCCGGGTGTGCTTTTTCTGTCCACCGGTCCGGGGGCACTCACCTCACTGGCCGGGCTGCAGGAGGCCTACGCGACGGGTGTGCCGATGGTGGTGGTAGCCAGCCAAATTCCGCGAATCGGCCTCGGCGGCCGCCGGATGGGGCATCTGCACCAACTCG
The DNA here is from genome assembly GCA_038234115.1 of Mycobacteriales bacterium. Taxonomy (GTDB): domain Bacteria; phylum Actinomycetota; class Actinomycetes; order Mycobacteriales; family Nakamurellaceae; genus Nakamurella. The sequence goes on along the minus strand of JBBSUU010000428.1, from coordinate 1,950 downwards.
ACGAACAAGCGGCCAGCGTTCGCAATGTGACCAAGAGTGACCGGTTGGTCCTGCAGCCATCAGCGATTCCATCGGCCCTGCAATCTGCCTGGCAAGAGGCGATGACGGCGCCCCAGGGGCCGGTATGGGTGGAGTTGCCCCAAGATCTGCTGCTGGCCGAAACGATTGTGCCGCCGGTCCGCGACGTCGACGGGGCTGCACGACCGGCGCCGGCTCGTTCCGAGCTTCTGGACGCGGCCGCAGCTCTGCTGGACGGCGCCCAACGCCCGGTCATTCTGGCCGGCGGTGGCGCAACTCGGTCCGGCGCCGGGGCCGAACTCATTGCGCTGGCCGAGGCGCTGCGCGCCCCCGTGGTGACCACCGCCGGTGGCAAGGACGCCTTTCCCTGGGCCCACCCGCTCTCGGCGCAGTCCTGGATCGAGGACACTCACACGACTCATTTTCTCGAGGACGCCGATGTACTCCTGGTGGTGGGTACCTCTATGGGCGAGGTCAACAGCAACTACTTCACCTTCGCACCCCGCGGCCGTCTTATCCAGATCGATGCCGAGGCAAGGGTTCTCGAGTCGAACCGGCCTGCTCTTGGCATCCATGCCGATGCCCGCGGCGCGTTGGCCGGCCTGCTCTCCCGGGTAGCGGAGCGACCAACGGACGGAAAGGCGGAAAGGCGGATCGCCGAACTCCTGGTATCGGTAACCGACCGCCTTGACCGGCAAGATCTGGCACTCGAACGGCGACTACTCGCTACCCTGCGCACCTCGGTCCCGGACGGAGCCGACACCTTCTGGGATATGACCATCGCCGGATACTGGGCCTGGTCCTGCTGGGACCCTCGCAGCGGCGGTTTCCACTCCGCGCAGGGCGCCGGCGGTATCGGGTGGGCCTTCGGCGCCGCTCTGGGCGGCGCGGCGGCCGGGCGGGGTCGCGTCCTTGCGGTCAGTGGTGACGGCGGTTCCATGTACTCGTTGTCGGAACTGGCCGTGGCGCGTCAACACAACCTGCCGGTCACCTGGGTCATCATCGACGACGGCGGGTACGGAATTCTGCGGGAGTACATGGTCGACACCTTCGGCTCGGCCACCGCGACCGAACTGACCCGTCCCGATTTTGTCGCGGTCGCCGAAGCATTCAAAGTACCGGCCATCAGTGTCACCGTCGATGACCTGGAAAAGGCGCTGGCAGATGCCTGGGCGGCCGAGGGCCCCAATGTGATCGTCGTACCCCAACTCCTTCGAATGTTCGCGCCCACCCATTTCGGTGACCCCGCGCCGGTGGAACCGCAGACCCAGCCCGAGGACGACCACCGATGACAACAGAAGACCCGGTCGCGCTATATCTACCGGTAGACGGTATCGACGTCGGCCCCGGCGCCGACCTGCTCACCGCGGCTGGCGTCACCACAATCCATCTCGAAATGGATGCGGCGACCAAGCTGTCCGGTGACGTCGCCGGCCGGGTGGTGGCGTTGATGGTCGGCTACGAACCCGTGGGGGCGGATCTCTTCGACCGTTTCCCAGCGCTCCGGATCGTGGCCACCCACTCGGCCGGTGTGGACATGGTCGACCTGGAAGCGGCACGTGCGCGGGGGGTGTGGGTATCCAACGTCCCGTCCTCGGCCACCGAGGAAGTTGCTACCCACGCGTTGGCGCTGGCCTTGTCGCTGCTGCGAAAGATACCCAGCTTCACCGGCCGAGTCCGATCCGGGCAGTGGTCACCCGATCCCGCCGCGGTACCTAGAAGGTTGTCCACCCTCACCTGCGGGGTCGTGGGGCTGGGCCGTATCGGTAGCAAGTTCGCCCAGCTGGCCGCACCGCTATTCGGCCACATCGTCGGCTACGACCCCGCCCTACCGGCAGACCGGTGGCCCGCGGGTGTGACCCGGATGGACCTGGACGAACTACTGTCCGCCTCCGACTGCGTCAGTCTGCATCTTCCGCTCACCCCGGAGAC
>JBBSUU010000427.1:0-3291 GCA_038234115.1 Mycobacteriales bacterium | reverse complement strand
GACGAAATTGTTGCCGGGGGACAAAGCGCCCCAGTTCATCATTTTCTCTTTTGATGGTGTCGGAAGCAGCCAGAAGCTCAATGAATTCATGGACGCGGCAGCGCCGAATGATGCTCGTTTCACCGGTTTTCTGACCGGGCTCTATCTGTTGGATGACTCCCAGTCCGGGTCCTATGCGGCCCCGGGGGCGACTCCGGGGACTTCCCAGGTCGGCTTTGGTGGACCGGCGGATGAAGTCATCCAGCGAGTCAACGACCTCAACAAGTTCTATGCCCTCGGAAATGAGGTCGGCACCCATTACAACGGGCATTTTTGCGAACTCGGGCAGAACTGGTCAACGGCCCAGTGGAACAGCGAACTCGATCAGTTCTTCACCTTCTTCACCGACTGGAAGGTGATCAACGGGTTGCCCGACGCACCTGCTCTGAATATTCCGAAGGAAGAGGTCAAGGGTGGTCGGACCCCGTGTTTGAAGCATCAGTGGTCGCAGGTGGTGCAGTCCTGGAAAGACCATGGCATGACCTATGACTCGTCTGATCCGGCCCCCCGCGATGGAGTTTTCTGGCCACAAATGGTCGACGGGATCTGGGAGTTCTACATGCCCTACATCTACTCGCCGGCCTTCGGCGGCAAGGTGACCGCAATGGACTACAACTTCTGGGTCAAGTTCAATGGTGGCGTGGAGGACCCGGCATCCCAGCCAGTGCTCACCCAGAAGGTCACCGACACCTACAACTTCATGTATGACCAGGCCTACAACGGCAACCGGGCCCCGATCCTCATCGCGAATCACCTGAACAACTGGAACGGAAATTCCTTCAATCCGGCCGCAAAGCAATTCATGACCGACAAATGCGGCCAGCCGGATACGTATTGCGCGACCTACCAGGATGTCATTGCCTGGATGGAAATGCAGGACCCCGCAGTTTTGGATAAACTGTTGAACGCCTTCCCGGTGGCCTACGAAGGCTGACGCCGCCGCTCGAGCCCCGGTAATCGGTCGGGCGAAGTCCAGACCCGGTAGTTTGGTCGAGCGAGGTGGACCGCTCAGGTCTTGACCTCAACTTGAGACTTAAGTGCGGGCGAGTCCTGCCGGGTTCGGGTTTGCCCACGTGGGAACCTGAATTTCGCTGCACTTAGCGGCCAGAAACAGGGATTGGCGAAGAGCAATGAGGCAGAACCCGGATTACGACGACGAGTATTCGGATTATGACGAGCCGGCGTACGACGAGTCAGTTCCCTACCGCGATATTCGCCAGTACTCCTCCGCCGGACCCCGTCGACTCATCACCCTTTTCACCGTTCTGGCCCTCACCGTCATCACCGGGGTCCTGGTAGCGCAGAGCTCGGAGAACCCGACCTCAACTGCGATCGCCGACGAAAATGGTTTGAACGCCGACCTTTCCGTCGATCCAGCGGCGGGTACCTCGGAAATCGTCGCCTCGGCCCAGCCCGGCGGCCAACGCAAATCCAGCAACGTACCAATGACGAAGCTGGCTCCGGGGGACAAGGCGCCGCAATTCGTCATCTTCTCCTTCGACGGTGTGGGTAGCCACTCGAAACTTGCAGAATTCATGGCCGCGGCCGCCCCCTCCGATGCCAGGTTCACGGGGTTTCTCACGGGGCTCTACTTGCTCGAGGACACCCGGGCTGACCTCTACCAGGCGCCAGGCGCCGACATCGGCTCCTCCGACGTCGGTTTCGGTGGTTCCGCCGACGAGGTGTTGATCCGGATCAACGATCTGAATGCCTTCTACTTGGCCGGTAACGAGGTGGGGACTCACTACAACGGGCACTTTTGTGGACTGGGTGCGAACTGGTCGACGACAGAATGGAATTCCGAACTCGATCAGTTTTACGACATCATCGCGAATTGGAAAACCAAGAACGAATTTATTGATGCTCCGGATCTGGTGTTTCCACCGACTGAGATCAAAGGCGGTCGGACTCCCTGCCTGGCCGGACAGTTCGATCAGCTGACGCAATCCTGGAAGTCGCACGCAATGACCTACGACTCCTCGGGAGAGAATGAATTTTCCGGTGTTGCCTGGCCACAGTTGGAGGAAGGCATCTGGCAGTTCCCGATTCCGACCGTCTACGCGCAGGCCTACGTCGATGCGGGTTGGGGCAACGGCATGGTCAAGGCCATGGACTACAACTTCTGGTACAAATTCAACGACGCCACCGACGAGCCGGCCACCGCCGGCCAGCTGACGCCCATGGTCCTTTCCACCTACGAATACATGTACCAGCGGGCCTTCGAAAGTAACCGCGCACCGATCATCGTGGCCAACCACTTCAATGACTGGAACGGAAACTCATTCAATCCGGCCACCCTGCAGTTCATGGCGGACGTCTGCGATAACCCTGAGACCCTCTGTGCGACCTATCAGGATGTCATTGCCTGGATGGAACTCCAGGATCCCGCGGTCCTTAAAAGCCTCCAGAACCAAGCGCCGGCAGCCGATTCCGCCAGCACCTGAGACTTTCTCGGTAGCCGGGCGAATACCGAGAAGATCAGTATTCACCGGCGGTCAGCAGAAGCCACTGGGCCAAGTGCGCGGCGAAGGATGATCGAACCAGAATCCTTATCTGATCGGCGTCTTCGCCGGGGGTGAACCCATCGGCGATCAGGATTACCGCACACTGTGCGAGCATCGTCTGGGCGCAGGAGGAGTCGTGCATCTGCTGTAGGTCCAGCGAGCAGCCATGCGCCAACACCCGGCGCGCATTCGGACCCGAAATTCGGATTGTCGTTCTGGACGCCGAAACATCGGTGACCGCCGCGTATCCCGTCCCGGAAAGACAGGCCGCTAGCCGGCCGTGCAAATGCACCGCCTGGCCGGGGCCGGCCAGCAGTAGAAACTCATCCGGTCCGAGCCCCAGCAGTTCGACACCATCTCCGGAAGTGACAGTTCCGGTGCCGGTGGGCAGCGGGACACCGAACTCGGTGGTGAACGCGGCGGCTGCGTCCGACCGCGCAGGGATTCGAAGATTGAGCATCGTGGTCAGGGGCTGTTCCCCAATACGCACGTTGCCGGCCGGCCGGCGGGATAGTTCGCCAAGCGCGTCGGCCCATCGGGATAACGGCGAGATGGGCAGCGCCAACGAGCTACTGGTGACCTGGAGCGCCTCCCCGTCGCCGGTCGGGTCGCCGTCGCGGCGTAAACCTTCCGGATCCACCAACACGCTGGAGGTGACGGTGGTCGGCACCGGTTTGCCGTCGACAACCACATAGACGGTGGAGCCCAGGCGGTCTCGACCGCCCATCAGAAGAGCCAACGCAAAGGT
>JBBSUU010000426.1:0-3297 GCA_038234115.1 Mycobacteriales bacterium | reverse complement strand
TGGCGCCGCTGCCGCCGGCAGCGGCGGAGCTGCTACCGCTGGCTGCCGAGGAGCTGCCGCCGCCGGCTGCTTCCGACGTGGGGGCGACGGAGAAGCCGGCGCTGCCGGTTGGCGCCGGCGGAGCCTGTGTACTCGAAGCGGCGGTGCTGTCACTGCTGCCGCAAGCGGCGACGGTGAGCAGCATCGCCACACCTGCGGTGGCTATCGCCTTGTTTTTCCAACGCATTGTTGGGTTCCTTTCGTTTCCTACTGGTGGCCGGGGAGGCCGAGTGCAGGGTTTACGGCTCGGGCGGGTGCTCGTGCCGATTCAGATGGTCTGGAGTGGGGGTGCTGCGTTGTTCATACCCGCAACACCTGCGGGCCGAGGGCGGTATAGCGGGCCGCTGAACTGGCAGACAGGGAGGTATCCGTGATCAGCGTTTCGAAGTCAGAAATTTCGGCGAACCGGAAAAAGCTGGTGACCCCGAATTTGAAATGAGCACCGACGAACAGGCGTCGCCGGGAGACCCGCATGGCGGTTTGCTTCACCGCACCGACGCCGACGTCCGGCACGGTCAGGCCACGCTCCCGAGAAATTCCGTTGGCGCCGAGAATGGCCAGGTCGATGGAGAGCTCGCCGAGCATGGACGAGGCCCAGTGATCAACGACGCCAAGTGTTTTGCCGCGGACTCGGCCGCCCAGGAGGATTACGGTGACATTGGCCGATGCCGCCAGAACAGTTGCAGCGGGCAGCGAACCGGTGATGACCGTAATCGGGCGAGCGATGTCGACCAGCGCGTCGGCGACGAGCCTGGGAGTGAAACCCTCGTCCAAAAAGATCGACTCGGCGTCGCCGAGTTGGGCAACTGCAGCGGCTGCGATCCGGCGCTTCTCGGCAACGCCAATTTCGGCCCGGTAGGCCAGCGTCGTCTCGAAGCCGGCACCTTCAACCGGGTAGGCCCCACCGTGGGTGCGACGAACCAGGCCGTGCTCCTCGAGCACTTTTAAATCGCGTCGGATGGTCTCGGCGGCTACTTCGAGATTGTCGGCGACGTCGGTGACCTCGACATGGCCGGAAGTTCGTACCTGGGTGAGAATGTGCCGCCGACGATCTTCTGCCGCTTTGCTGGCCATTTCCCACCTCCTTGTGGTTGTGATGTTCGGCAGCCCGGCCGACGCTGAATTATGCAACTGTTATCCGTTTGTGACCGTTTGTGGCATCTGCCACAGTTTTCCGGTCTCCTGAGAACTAACCGCATCAATCAGGTGGTGTCGAGTGGCCTGGATCACGGCACTTGACCGACTTCTGCCCGCTTTCGTTGCCGTTTTGTGAGATTACAGGCACCGATGCTGGCTTTGCTCGGGTCGCTCGGGTCCGAATGCACTCGGTTTGTTGCCCGTTCGGTGTGGGTTTGGACATTTCGCAAACAGGTGCTGATGGGAAACGTCGGGGAAACCCAGGGGTGTCGGCGGTGAATCGGTGGTCTGGGCGGCGCTGCGGACCGGTTGGGCCGGCGCTGCGAACCGGTTGGGCCGGCGCTGCCGACCGACTCCACCGAGTAGCCAATCCCCGAGCAACCGGCATAGCACTACCACCCGGTAATGGGATGAGCGCCACGCCTGCCGAAATTGAACCTGAGCGGATTAACGAGTATCGTTGTTCGAGGCCCTGCAGAAATTCTGCGGATTGAACCACGGATACTCGGTGGGGTCGCTGTTGCATGTCATCAGATGTTCGCCATGGCGGTCAAAATCATGGTGGTCCCAGTGATGGCAAGAAATGCGTTGCATGGTGTGCGTGAGCAATCGCTCGCGACACGCCCGACCTCGGGGGAGGGTGCGCCGCAGTGGGATCAGCGTTTCTGCTGGTCCGAACGGCGCAAGACCCCCGAATTATTCACAAGCCAACGAGGAAAGAGCACTAGTACATGCCCACGATTCAACAGCTGGTCCGCAAGGGCCGGACGGACAAGGTCTCCAAGACCAAGACTCCGGCACTCAAGGGTTCGCCGCAGCGACGCGGCGTTTGCACCCGTGTCTACACCACCACCCCGAAGAAGCCGAACTCGGCGCTTCGCAAGGTTGCACGCGTCAAGCTGACCAGCCAGGTCGAAGTCACCGCCTACATCCCGGGCGAGGGGCACAACCTGCAGGAGCACTCCATCGTGCTGGTTCGTGGTGGCCGGGTGAAGGATCTCCCCGGTGTCCGTTACAAGATCATCCGCGGCTCCCTCGACACCCAGGGTGTCAAGGGTCGCAAGCAGGCACGCAGCCGCTACGGCGCGAAGAAGGGCAACTGACATGCCTCGTAAAGGTCCCGCACCGAAGCGCCCACTGGTCGCCGACCCGGTCTACAACTCCCCGCTGGTCACCCAGCTGGTGAATAAGGTGCTGCTCGACGGCAAGCGTTCCGTCGCCCAGGCAATCGTTTACGGCGCCCTCGAAGGCTGCCGCGAAAAGACCCAGACGGATCCGGTCGTCACCCTCAAGCGCGCCCTGGACAACGTCAAGCCGACCCTCGAGGTCCGCAGCCGGCGTGTCGGTGGCGCCACCTACCAGGTTCCCGTCGAGGTCAAGGCCGGTCGCAGCACCACCCTGGCGCTGCGTTGGCTGGTCGGCTTCTCCAAGGCTCGCCGCGAGAAGACCATGACCGAGCGTCTGATGAACGAACTGCTGGATGCCTCCAACGGTTTGGGTGCCGCCGTCAAACGTCGTGAAGACACCCACAAGATGGCCGAGTCGAACAAGGCCTTCGCGCACTACCGCTGGTAGCGAGCGCAACCCGCCGGTCAGATCGTTCCGCTCTGCCGATGGTGATAGTTCGAGCAGTAGTGAGCCGTGCACTCGTCCGTCGCGATCGGGATCTTCCGGTCCGGCGGATGGTGCAATTCTGAGAACTGGTTTTAATCGCGCTGCATGTGTTGCAGCGCAACACATCACGAGACGAGAAGAGAAGCGCAAGTGGCAACAGCCCTTGACCTTAACAGGACCCGGAACATCGGGATCATGGCGCACATCGACGCTGGCAAAACCACGACGACCGAGCGCATTTTGTTCTACACCGGTATCACCTACAAGATCGGTGAAGTTCATGACGGCGGCGCCGTGATGGACTGGATGGAGCAGTAGCAGGAGCGGTGTATCACCATTTCCTAGGCCGCTACCACGACATCGTGGAAGAACCACAAGATCTACATCATCGACACCCCCGGTCACGTCGACTTCACCGTAGAGGTGGAGCGTTCGTTGCGTGTTCTGGACGGCGCCGTCGCCGTGTATGACGGTGTCGCCGGCGTCGAACCGCAGACCGAGCAGGTC
>JBBSUU010000425.1:0-3301 GCA_038234115.1 Mycobacteriales bacterium | reverse complement strand
GCCCGAAACAAATTCCGGATACTCCAGCAGTGCGGCGTGAAAGGCCAGATTCGACTTCGGGCCGACGACGGTAAATCCGGCCACCGCGGTCCTGAGTTTTTCCAATGCATCCGCCCTGTCGCTGCCATGCACGATGAGCTTGGCCATCAACGAGTCGTAGGCAGGCGTGACAACGTTGCCGTTCACGTAACCAGAATCAACCCGCACCCCGTCGCCGGACGGCTCCTCCCACTGGACGATCGCCCCTGGCCCCGGTAGGAAGCGTTTGGAGTCCTCGGCGTTGATCCGCAGTTCGATGGCGTGGCCGGTGGCGGTGAGCGACTCTGGGTCAAACCCGGGGGCCTCGCCGGCAGCGATACGTAATTGTGCTTCCACCAAATCGATGCCCAGCACGGCTTCGGTGATGGGGTGTTCTACCTGCAGTCGCGTGTTCATCTCCAGAAAGAAGAACTCGCCGGTATCCGGTGCCATCAGGAACTCAACGGTGCCGGCGCCGCGGTAATCGACTGCTTCTCCGGCTGTTCTGGCTGCCGCGAGCATCGCTGCCCGAAGATCCGGACCCACTGCGGGAGAAGGGGTCTCCTCGGCCACTTTCTGGTTTCGGCGTTGGACCGAACAATCCCGCTCGCCCAGCGCCAGGACGGTGCCATCAGCCAGGCCAAGGATCTGAACCTCGACATGACGCACCCGCGGGTAGTAGCGCTCGACGAAGACCGATGAATCCCCGAAAAGCCTTGCTGCGAAGGCTGTTACCTTTTCGTACTCGGTATGGAGCTGCTCTTGTGTTTCGACCACTGCCATGCCCATGCCGCCGCCGCCGGCGGAAGCTTTGATCATCACCGGATAGCCGATTTCTGCGGCCGAGGCAATCGCCTCATCGATCGTCCTGAGCGCGTCTTCGGTGCCTGGTGCCACCGGCACTCCGGCAGCCTGCATTGCATTGCGCGCCGCAATCTTGTCGCCCATCGCGGTAATGGCAGCCGGTGACGGGCCCACCCAGATCAGACCGGCGTCCACCACCGCTTTCGCGAAATCAGTGTTTTCCGACAAAAAGCCGTAGCCCGGATGAATGGCAGCGGCGCCGGTGCCGATAGCAGCTTCGAGCACGGCAGCGGCATTGCGATATGAGGCTGCCGGGTCGGCCGGTCCGAGCAGAACAGCCTCGTCGGCTTCGGTGACGAAGGGCAGTTCGGCGTCCACTTCAGAGTAAACCGCGATGGTGCGCAGGCCCATGGACTTTGCGGTTCGGATGACCCGGCGGGCGATTTCCCCGCGGTTTGCGACCAGCAATGAGTCAAACATTCACTCCCCTTTATTCCGGTGCGCACCTGGGCACCTGCAGAAGTGCCATGGCCCCGTGGGCCACGCCTGAGGCTAGTGCACCGAGTCCTGTTCGGTATGTCTGAACTGCCGAGGGTCTCGGCGTGTTCGATGGGCGACCGGGCTCAGTCGGAGAACCCGACGGTCGCTCGGTAGAGAGTTCCTGCACCCCAGACGTTCACTTTGCTGTCCTTCGCCGAGATCCAGGCCGATTGGCCCCGGCGCAGGTCAAGATTGCAGCCGGCGCCGCTGACAAGTTGAACGTTGCCCTCGGTGCACAGCAGAACCTGCGGGCCCCGGCTGGACAGCTCGACCATCTCGCCGATGCGATTCCCGGCCAGATCCAGTCTCGACAGCTCGAATTCTGGCGCTGTCGTCGGGTAATAGAGCTCATCACCTTCGCGTCGATGGCCGTGGAGAATTTCGCGGTCGCCGGCGCTGAAGTCGAGGATCCGCATCAGTTCCGGAACATCGACGTGTTTGGGGGTCAATCCACCCCGAAGCACATTGTCGGAGTTCGCCATGATTTCCACGCCTACCCCCGAGAGGTAGGCATGCAGATTTCCGGCCGGCAGGTACAACGCCTCACCCGGCTGGAGAGTAATCCGGTTCATCATCAGTGCCGCCAGTACTCCCCAGTCCCCCGGGTACCGCTCACCCAACTCCAGAGCGGTGCGATATTCGGCAACAAATTCCGACCCACCGGCCGCGAGCTTCGCCATTGCCTGCGACTGCAACGTGGACAGCAGCGGTCCCAGGGTGGTCTGCGGCAACGTGACCAAGGTGGAAAAGAGCGCTCGAACCCCGTCGGCGTCCTGCTGTCCGGAGAGCATGGACAAGTAGTGGTCCAACTGCGGGACCTCAAGTCCGGCAAGTACTTTGACCGTTTCGCTCGGCTCGCGGAACCCGCACAGGGCCTCGAACTCGGTCAACGCACAGATCAGCTCCGGCTTGTGGAACGGATCCTTGTAGTTACGACTCGAGTTGTTCAACGGGATACCCGCCGCATTTTCCAGATCAAACCCTCGGCGGGCCAAGTCGTTGGAGGGATGGGCCTGCAACGAAAGTGGCTGCTCAGCCGCCAGTACCTTGAACAGGAAAGGCAGGCGCGCGCCGAAGCGTTCGAACACCTCGATGCCCAGTTGCCCCACGGGGTCAGCCTCGATCACCTCGTCCAGGCGTCGGAGCTCACCAGCTACCTCGACCTGCGACGGGTCACCCGGATGGGCACCCAGCCACAGTTCTGCGTAGGGGTGCGGTGAAGGCACCGGTTCTCCCAGCAGTTCTGCGATCGCAATCCGAGAGCCCCACGCATAGGGCCGAATGCGGTTTCGCATTAATTCCACCGGTCGAAGTCCTCCTGCTCGTGAGTTGTCAGCATTACTGTATCCGGCCGCAACAGATCGCGGCTGCCGGCGTGCGCGCCCAAACCGGCCGGTGCGTCAATCGGGATCGGCTGGCCGGCCAGAAGTCCGACGTAGACAGCCGCGAAATCCAACCGCAGCATCATCAGCGCCGATGCTGCCCAGTCGGCAGCCAACGGGCTCAATGCCCGTGGCGCCGAAGGATCGATCGAATTTCGTGCTGCGCCGCCGAGTGGGCCTGCCGAACCGAACTGGAATTGACCAGAACTGCGCCGCTCGAAGTCAGCTCGGCGGCCATCGCCGCGGCCGGAATCACCCCTCCCCGAATCACGCAGTCCGGAATCACGCAGTCCGGAATCACGCAGTGGAAGCACCATCTCCGGGCCGTCCAACATGATCGCCGTCGGCAGGGCATTCTGGATCGAGGAGTACCAGGACTGCGCGGCCCAGCTCGCCGGCGAACCAGAGGCTGGATCGGACTCTCGGCCGCGCACGATCACCGGACGCGATGGGATCTCGACAAGACCATCCTGATTGCCGTCGAGCTCGTCGAAAGGATCTGCGAATGGGTCCTGGCGACGAGTCAATGCGGTGATCACGGCGGGTGCTTGGCTGAT
>JBBSUU010000424.1:0-3309 GCA_038234115.1 Mycobacteriales bacterium | reverse complement strand
CGGTCGTGGTCCCCGTCATCGAAGCAGTCGCTCCGATCACTGAAGCTGCAGGTCAGGTTGTCAATCCCGTCATTGAAGCTGTTGCCCCCGTGCTGGTGCCGGTTGCCGATGCACTGGCGCCGGTCACCGACATCCTTGAAGATTCGCTCACTCCGGTCACCGATGCGACCACCCCGGTGCTGTCCGGTGTTCCGAGCATTCCTGGCGTTCCAGCCCTCCCCGGTATCGGCGGTCCCGTGTTGCTGCCGGGTGTTTCCAGTGTCGCTCTGCCGGCCGATGTCGCTCTGCCGGCCGATGTCGCGCTGCCGACCAATGTCGCGATGTCGACCGGTTCGAGTGTCGAGTTCACGGGTGTTCAACTCCCGGTTGCCGGCGTCGCTGCACCCAATGCCTACGACTCGCTGCTGTCAGCCGCTTTGCTTGTCAGTTTTGACACCCCGGCGATTCCCAGTGGCGCAGCAGATGTGAGTGGACCCCTCGGTTCGGCCAGCGCAAATACCACTGCGGGTTCCACTTCCGGTGTGATGGCCACAAATGATGCGACGCCGTCCCGCAGCGATTCGGATACACCGGCCGGGCCACCAAGCCCGCCGACCGGCCCCACCACCGCTCCTGGATCATCTTCCGGAGCCGCCGGCGACAACGGCGGCCAGCAACAAATCGCGGCGCTTTTCACCTCACAGGCTTTGCAACACAAGCTGTTCTTGGCAGCTTTGACGTCGGACGAGGAAGCCTCTTTGCGGGCCCGTGCCGACGAGCCCTCCTTCGCACCTGACTAATCCTTCTCCTTGAGTCACCGGTTTTGCCGAGCCAATTCAGCTCACGCACCGGTGCCAGGTAGCGGCCTCCGCAATCGGATCACCCGCTGTACGTCATCACTTTCGTGCTTGACACTCAAGGAGAATTTCTCATGAACGCATGGCTCAAGCGAGGACTGCAAGCCGCAGTGCTCAGTGGTGGACTTCTCGTCCTGGGCGCCGGTTTGGCGTCCGCTGACGAGACCACCGTCAACGCAGATGTTTCGGCCGAAGTTTCGGTCAGCGTGGGTGACACCACCCTCGTTTCCATCCCGGTCGATATTTCCTCCAACTCGATCAGCCTTCTCGGCGCCAACAACCCGGTCGGTGAATTGCTCGGTAATGTCCTCGGCGATGTGAATGTAGACGTCGATGCCGATGTGGTCGCCGACGTCCAGATTGGCTCTTCCCCTTCCCCGGAGGCCGAATCGGCGCCGCTTATTTCGGTGCCCGTCAACGTCACGGATAACGCCATCGGCATCCTCGGCGGCGACGCAGTAGTCGAGGCAGCCCCCGCACCAGCAGCACCCCCGACAGCCGAGGAAGCACCGGTCGTCTCCATCCCGGTCAACGTCACCGGCAACGCCATCGGCATCCTCGGTGACGCAACCAGTACTGGTTCCAACGGATCCGGATCCACTGACGGCATCATTTCGGCGCCGATCAACGTGACCGATAACGCCATCGGCGTTGGCGGCGACGCGGTAGTGGCTCCGGCCGCCCCGATCGAAGGCACCGAGTCCGGTTCAACCGGGTCCGGTTCAACCGGTTCCGATATCGGGTTGCTGAACCTGCCGATCAACGTCTGCGGCAACGCTGTCGGCGTGCTCGGTAACTCGACTGCGGATTGCACCCCGACCGCCGGCAGCGCCGACGATTCGCTGATCTCGGTCCCGGTGAACGTCTGCGGCAACGCCATTGGCGTGCTCAGTAACTCGACTGCGGATTGCACCCCGGCCGCCGGCAGTGCCGGTGATTCGCTGATCTCGGTCCCGGTGAACGTCTGCGGCAATGCCGTTGGCGTGCTGGGTAACTCAGCTGCCGATTGCACCCCGGCCGCCGGCAGTGCCGGCGATTCGCTGATCTCGGCCCCGGTGAACGTCTGCGGCAATGCCGTTGGCGACGCCATGGGAAGCTGCAACACCTCAGGTACCGGCACCGGCGGTGATAGCGTGATCTCCGTACCGGTCCTGGTCTGCGGAAACGGCATCGGACTGCTCGGCGATGCAACTGCCGAATGTGGCGGCAGCACCGGAAATGAACCGGTCGGAGACTCGCTGATCAACATCCCGGTTACCGCTTGTGGCAACGGAGTCGGTGTTCTGGGCAACGGTTCCGGCGACTGCGTCGTCCCGAACAATCCGACCGGCACTCTGATTGACATCCCGGTGCTGATCTGCGGAAACGGTCTGGGAATCCTTGGTGACTCAGCGGCAGGCTGTGGCCAAACCGTGATTCCGACCGACCCGACCGACCCCACCGACCCCACCGACCCCACCGATCCGATCACCCCGTTGATTCCGACTGTTCCGGCCACTCCCGCAACTCCGGGCACCCCGGCCAACCCGGCCAGCCCAGCTGCTCCCGGCGCCCCGGCCAATCCGGGTCTGTTGTCCCCGAATGCACCGCCCGCCCAGCAGGTCGACGCGCCGGCCGTACTGCAGAACGCCAGTCCGTCCGACCGGCCGCTGGCATACACCGGAGCCGGTATGAACCTGGCTTCGGTGCTCGGCATCGGTTTGCTGCTGATGCTGCTCGGTGGCCTGCTGTTGCTGCGTCGCCGCCCGTCGCGAAGCACAAGGAGCTGATCCTGCAGCTCAGATGAGGTGGCGCTTGGGCGCCGGTGCTGGCCTTCGGGGGGCAGCACCGGCCCCGCGCGCCCCTTCGCCGCGTGGAGCGGGGGCTCCGCACGCCGTTCATGGCTACCCCAGCTATTACCGGCCGGGGGCCACCACGATTGAGGAACCGAAGCAGACCCCTATGACTATCAATGGCTGCAACAGCTGTCAGAACGAAAATTCTGAGGACGGCAGAGCGACTCTGATCGCGGTCAGCGCCACCCTCACCATGGTTGACGGCAGTCAGGGCCGTAGCGTCACCGCCGATTTTCAGTACAACCCGCAGCAGCCCTACGCCGTACGAATGACTCTGGGCATGCTCGGCTCGGTGTCAGTTACCTGGTATTTCTCCAGGGACCTACTCCGCGCCGGGCTCATGTTCCCCGTCGGGATTGGCGATGTACGGATCAAACCGCATCCGTACGGCGTCATCATCGACCTCTGCACACCAGCGGGGACGACCACATTCTTCAGCTTTCCGGAACCTCTCGTGGAGTTCATCGGGCGAAGTTTGCGCGCTGTCCCGGAAGGTAGCGAGGACAGCTTCTTTTGTCTGGAGCAGGACCTGGACAGGTTTTTCCCCATGCCCGCGCGCTCATCGGAAAACAGTGATGGAGCTAGCTCGGAGGGTTGAAATGCAAAGACTGAGCCGATGGTTTCAAGCCGGACGTTCG
>JBBSUU010000423.1:0-3315 GCA_038234115.1 Mycobacteriales bacterium | reverse complement strand
GGCCCGCCCACCGGGATGCATCGGGCAGTTCGGTGCAAATGATTCCACCGGCCAGCGGCATTCCGCCCAAAGGCAGGTGGATCGGTGCGCCGTTGGCCCGCATACCCCGGCCGCGGGCAGCGGCATAGATCTGCCCTCGATAGGGATCGGCAATCACCCCTACCAGCGGACCTTGCCTATCAACCAGCGCCAGCGAATATGAACACCAGGGCAGCCCGGCCACGTAGTTTGCAGCGCCATCCACCGGGTCGACAGTCCAGAACAGCTCCGGCCGGTCGGAGCTGTCAGGACCGGCCCAGCTCAGTTCCTCACCAATCACCGGTACGCCGGGAAACTCCCTTGCCAGCACCCGGCGGGTGTGACGCTCCAGTGTGTGGTCCGTATCGGTCACCCAGTCGTAGGGCGTGTATCCGGAACCCGGGCGCGCACCCCGGCCGGCGGTGGCACTGATTACCTCGGCGGCGTCATTGGCAAGATTGCCGGCGGTTTCCAGTGCTTTGGAAATAAAGGCCGAGCCTGCGAGTCCGGTTGTTAGAGTCATGAAGGCAGCGTGATCCTCCTAACAGACCGCAGGCTGGACTCCGGATGGCCAACCGAATAATTACCGGTGAGGTCAGCGAGCGGCGTGGTACTGCTCGACAATCGTGGCTGAGATTCGCCCCCTGGGCGCCACGGCAATATTGCTATCGGCGGCCCAGGCCCGGATCAATGCCAATTCGACGCGGTGTGCGTTGACTCCTGGAGCGGAAACCCGTGCGCTGCCGGCGCGGGCCGACTCCCGGCCCGCCGATGCCGGACGCGCCTGGGGCATGAACTGGTTGAGCATCTTGCGAAAAGCGCTGGCGTTACGTTTGCTCAGGTCGATCTCGTAGTTGACCCCGTCCAAAGCGAACATGACTGTCTCGGCGGCGGTCGAACCGTCGAGATCGTCGATGAGCTGAGTGGTGGTTTTAGTAGCCATGACACCTTTCGAGGTGAGGGTTGAGTAGGCTGTCTTGTTATGGGAAGAGCCGGGTTGGAGAAGGACCCGCAACAAGTTGCCGGCATGTTCGATGAGGTTGCCCAGGGGTACGACAAGGCAAACACTTTCATCTCCCTGGGACAGGATCGTCGATGGCGCCGCCACATGGTGCGCACGCTGCAGTTGATGCCCGGCCAGAAAGTACTCGATGTGGCCGCCGGTACCGCTGTCTCAACCGCTGAACTCGCCAAGGCGGGGGCCTGGGCTGTCGCCCTGGACTTCTCTTTGGGAATGCTGAGCGCCGGTGCCAGGCGCCGGGTGCCAAAGGTGGCGGGCGACGCAATGTTCCTGCCCTTTCCCGACGCCACTTTTGATGCTGTGACGATCTCCTTCGGCCTGCGAAACGTGCAGAACCCGAAGGCCGCGCTGGCCGAGTTTGCCAGAGTGACTCGTCCGGGCGGACAACTGCTGGTATGTGAGGTTTCTCGGCCCAGGTTCGCGCTGTTGCGGATGGGACACCGGTTCCACCTGCGAAAGGTGCTGCCGCTGCTGGCCCGCCGCTTTTCCACCAATCCGGAGGCCTACACCTATCTCGGCGAGTCGACCGAGGCCTGGATGGATCCACGCACGCTCGGTCAGACGATTGCCGCAGCCGGTTGGAAGTCAGTGGCCTGGCGGTCGATGACTTTCGGTGTAGTGGCGTTGCATCATGCGATTCGGGATGAGTCCTAGGCCGGAATTTTGGTTACTCAACGCCAGGCTGCGCAACGCCTGGATATCTCGGTCGAAATGGCGAAGCGCAATGGCATCCCGGCGAAGATCTCCGAGGCGCAACTTGCCCAGATCGACCGCGAGCCGCCGGCCTGGCTGGTCCAGTCCCGGGCCAATCGGACCGGTAAACGGCCGGTGTGGGTGGAGCTGCAGTGCGATATCTGCGGTTTTGCCGAGACGCTCCGCCCAAAGAAGTGGTGGCCCGAGTTCACCTATGTGACCTGCGCCGAACATGGCGACGAAGAACTTCCCGAAGTCGCTCCCGGGATGTACCGACGTGAAGCTGATGGTATCGGCGCCCGTTTTATCGGCGTCATCGATCGGCCGGAAGAAGCCTGACAGCTCGATTTACGCAGCGGGGTGGTTGGTCAGCTGGGTGCGTGAGCTCCGCGTCGACGCCTGGACATCGAGACCATCGCGGCGCCGACTCCGACCAACAGCAGACCGAGGCCGGCGAACTGACCGGTCGGGAACCCCGTGTAGCTCAGGGTTTTGCCCCCCGAACCGGACTGTGACCCGGCAGTGGACCCGCCGTGCGAAGAGGTGGGGGATGCGGACACGGCAGCGAGAACCCGGATGGTCTGGGCAAATTCGACCCCGGAAGTCAGGCCGAGAACTCTGAGGGGGTGATCCCCGACCGGAGTGCCAAGGGGAATGACCGCGCTGCCTTCGGCCGCGCCGGCGTCATCAGCGGTCACTGTTGCCAACAGCACCGGATCGGAGTTGAGCCACACCTGCACTGATTCACCGGGCTGGAAACCGGTGGTTTGGAAGGTGAAGGTATCCCCGGGGCGCAGGGCGGAACTGGAAAGAGTGAGCCCACCAGAGCTGGGACCGGTCGAGGTAGGGCTTTGCGAGGTGGAGCTGGTTCGCGAGGTGGAGCTGGTTTGCGAGGTGGAGCTGGTTTGCGAGGTGGAGCTGGGTTGCGAGGTGGAGCTGGTCGTGGTGTCGCCACTACCCGGTGTCGCGGTGGCAATCTTGGTGACCGGATCCCAAACGAAGGTGACAGGGCCGGCGACCGGGTTGTTATAGGCGATATTGCCACCGTTGAACTCGCCTTTGTCGCCGTAATTGAAGTCCCAGTTGCCGTTCAGGGCGACCTTGAATTTGTAGTCGCCGGCGGGCAGCTCGAAGGTGCCGGACCAGGTTCCGTCGGCCTGCAGGATGAGCTTGGCCTGCGGGCAGTCGGGCACCCAATCAGCGGCGCAACCCATTTCGCTGTTGTGATCGCCAGGGACTGTCACCATGGTGATCGGCGGCAGCTCCGGCGCCACCGGAGTGCCATCGCTGCCATTGACCGGCCAGCCGACGCTGGCATAGGTGGAGGCCGCGACCTTCTTGCCGGCGGCATCAACGGAAACCGCGCGATATTCGATCAGGGTTCCAGGTGCCAAACCGCTCAGGGCGGCATCGTGATAAACCGACGGCGAATCTGATTCGGCGGTACCCAGCGAGACCCACCCGCCGGCGCCGAAGACGCGGTAGGAGAAACTCGTTTCCTGCCAGCGATCGTCGGCGATATCCGCGGTGACCTGGGCGGCTCCGGAAAGACCGGCGCCGGCCACCGGGACGCTGATGGTGAT
>JBBSUU010000422.1:0-3315 GCA_038234115.1 Mycobacteriales bacterium | reverse complement strand
TGGCCCCGTCGTCTAGCGGCCTAGGACGCCGCCCTCTCACGGCGGTAGCGAGGGTTCGAATCCCTTCGGGGCTACACCGATATCGGGCTTCCCAGCAACATGTTGGGGAGCCCGATTTTTTTATGCCGAATAGTTTTTGTCCAGGCCAAGCGCGATCCGGCGCGGTCGCCCACTCCGCTGACACCTCGCCCTTCTGACTGCTCGCTCTTCTGGCAGCTCGCTCTTCCGACTGCTCGCTCTTCTGGCAGCTCGCTCTTCCGACAGCCCACGCTCCTTACAGCCGGGCGGTCAGCGCTTCGGAAGCAGCCAGGAGGTCCCCGGCCCAGCGGGCACCGGGCCGCTTGCCGATCCGTTCCACCGGACCGGAAACTGAGACCGCCGCAATGACGGTGCCATGGCTGTCCCGCACCGGCGCCGACACACTGGCCACTCCCGGCTCACGTTCGGCCACAGATTGGGCCCAGCCCCGCCGGCGGACCTCGGCCAGTGTTCGCTCGGTGAACGAGGCATCGGCCAGTACAGCCCGAATAGTGGACGGATCTGACCACGCGGTCAGCACTTTGGCGCCGGAGCCGGCTCCCATCGGAAGCAGAGCACCGAGCGGCACGGTGTCCCGTAGCCCGGAAATTGGTTCGGCAACGGCGATGCAGATTCGGGACAAACCATCGGCGCGATAGACCTGGACGCTTTCACCGGTGCGATCGCGCAACCTGGGCAGGACGTGGGCCGCCGCTGCTACCAACGGATCAGGGGCGCCGGCGGCCAATGCTGTCAACAGCGGCCCGGGGCGCCAGCGCCCCTGGGTGTCCCTGGACAGCAGGCCATGGATTTCCAATCCGACTGCCAGTCGGTGAGCGGTGGCGCGCGGGAGTCCGGTGGCGGCACACATCTCGGCCAGGCCGGTGGGTGAAGCAGCGGCGGCTCGAAGGACCTGGACCGCTTTGTCGAGTACGCCGATCCCGCTAGACTGTCCCATAGTGCGATACTAGTTTCCCGAATGCTGGGATGTCCACTCGAATTGGCTTGTCGAGCGAGGTGGCCGGCGAGCATTTACGAGTAAGAACCGCGTTCGACCAAGATTTCGCCGCCGCCGCATTGATGTGAAGGAAGGTTTATTGATGAGCCGCACGCTCGCCGAAAAGGTATGGGAAGCCCACGTTGTGCATCGCGCCGAGGGGGAGCCGGATCTGCTCTTCATCGACCTGCATCTCGTCCACGAGGTCACCAGTCCGCAGGCCTTCGATGGCCTGCGACAGGCCGGCCGGCCGGTTCGTCGGCCCGATCTGACGCTGGCAACCGAGGATCACAATGTTCCGACTTTGGCCATAAATTTGCCGATTGCTGACGAGGTTTCCCGGTTACAGGTGGACACGCTGCGCCGCAACTGCGCCGAATTCGGTGTTCGACTGTTTCCGATGGGCAACGCCGAGCAGGGAATTGTGCATGTCGTCGGCCCCCAGCTGGGTTTGACCCAGCCGGGTATGACGGTGGTGTGCGGTGACTCTCATACTTCCACCCACGGTGCGTTCGGCGCGCTGGCCTTCGGTATCGGCACCAGTGAGGTCGAACATGTGATGGCTACCCAGACTCTCCCGTTGAACCCGTTCAAGACGATGTCCATCACGATCAACGGCGTTTTGCCCGCCGGTGTGACGGCCAAGGACATCATCCTGGCGGTGATTGCCAAGATCGGCACCGGCGGCGGACAGGGCTACGTGCTCGAGTACCGCGGCGAGGCCATCAGAGCACTGTCGATGGAAGGCCGGATGACGATTTGCAATATGTCCATCGAGGCCGGCGCAAGGGCAGGCATGATCGCACCGGACGACACCACCTTTGACTACCTCCAGGGTCGCGATCATGCGCCCACCGGTGACCACTGGGACGCCGCCGTGGCGTATTGGCGCACGCTGGCAACAGATTCCGATGCCGTCTTCGACGCCGAGGTGGTTCTCGAGGCGGCTGAGTTGAGCCCGTACGTGACCTGGGGTACCAACCCGGGTCAGGGTCTTCCCCTTTCGGCCAGCATCCCGGACCCGTCGACGATCGCCGATGACGGCGAGCGGCTGACAGTGGAAAAGGCCCTCGAGGCTATGGATCTGACACCTGGCACCCCGCTCAAGCAGGTCAAGGTGGACACCGTCTTCCTCGGTTCCTGCACCAATGGCCGGATCGAGGATCTGCGGGCAGCGGCCGACATCCTGCGGGATCGACGGGTCGCAGACGGTATTCGGATGTTGGTGGTTCCCGGCTCGATGCGGGTGAAGCTGCAAGCCGAGTCCGAGGGGCTGGACGCGGTTTTCACCACCGCCGGAGCCGAATGGCGAAGCGCCGGCTGCTCGATGTGCCTGGGGATGAATCCGGATCAGTTGGCGCCGGGGGAGCGCTGCGCTTCTACGTCCAACCGGAACTTCGAAGGACGACAGGGCAAAGGCGGGCGCACCCACCTTGTTTCACCTCAGGTCGCAGCCGCCACCGCCATTCTCGGAACACTGGCCTCACCGGCCGATCTGATGCCCGTGCCCGTACTGGTGAACAGGTAAACCTGTTTACCGAAAATAAGCTTGCTCCCCAAAAGAATCAGAGGAATCTAACGATGGAAGCCTTCATCAGCCACGTAGGGGTGGGAATCCCGCTGCGTCGCAGCAATGTCGACACCGACCAGATCATTCCGGCGGTGTATCTCAAGCGCGTCACCCGGACCGGATTCGAAGACGGGCTATTTGTCAGCTGGCGCAATGACCCGACATTCGTGCTCAATCAGCCGGCATTCAAGTCCGGTTCCGTTCTGGTCGCCGGGCCGGATTTCGGCACCGGATCCTCGCGGGAGCACGCAGTCTGGGCCCTGATGGACTATGGAATCCGAGTTGTCATCTCTTCCAAGTTCGCCGATATCTTCCGCGGCAATTCCGGCAAGGGCGGCCTGGTGGCCGCGCAGGTCGGCCAGGACGAAGTCGAACTGCTCTGGAAGCTGCTGGAAAATGCTCCCGGTACCGAGGTCTCGGTTGATCTGGCCGCACAGTTGATCACCGCCGGCTCGTTGACGATCAGTTTTGAGATCGATCCGTACATCAAGTGGCGCCTGCTCAATGGGCTCGACGACATCGCCCTGACCCTGCGGCACGCCGATGAGATCACCGAATTCGAAAAATCTCGTCCAGAATTTTTGCCCACCACGCTGTAACCTTCGCCACCCCGGCCCGGCTGATCCGATCAGATCAGCCGGGCCGGTTTGTGGTTGAAAGCATCCGTGGCACAGCGACTCTCGTGGGAGGTGCCGCCCGGGCCGAGGGGTCGTTGAACCTGGGCCCGGCT
>JBBSUU010000421.1:0-3328 GCA_038234115.1 Mycobacteriales bacterium | reverse complement strand
TTGGTAGAGCGCCGCCTTTGCAAGGCGGAGGTCAGGAGTTCGATTCTCCTAGGCTCCACAAAAGAATGCGCCGACCCAGCTGTATCGGGTCGGCGCATTCTTTATATTGACCAGCGAATCGAGTGGGCCCACGCCGAGCGCCAGCGAGGTGGGGATCTCCTAGGCTCATGCTTGGGTTGTGCTGTGAATCGAGTGGGCCCACGCCCCCTGACCGCACAACGTTTTCAGCTCCACACCATGACTCGAGCTCCACACCACGGTTGCAACCGCTGTGCGGTGATGCAGGCGTTGTGGCCTGAATGATCGCTGCTCGGTCTCGGGCTCGATGCCCTACGGCCGTAGCTGATCTTGGCTCAGAGACCGGCTGCTTACTTCGTTGGCGTTACGCGATGAACTGCTGGAACGCCGGAATCCGTGGGCTCGAAATATGGAACTGCACCAACGGCAGTTTTGAATATTTACCGTAAGTGCGGACCGTGACGTTCCAATCGGCGTCATCGTGCTTGACATCCACCCGCACCAGCGGCTGCACCGATCGACACCCCTGATGACCTCCGAGTAACGAACCCTTGACGACGGCAACACCACTACCGGCAGCCCGGCTAAAGGAATGGCACCAGCAGATTTGCCGCTTTGGAAGGCGTCTTTGCGTCAATTCCGACTCCGATGCCCTCCATCTGCCAACCGACGGGACTCCGGAAGAGTTTGGCCATGACCATGCCGCGATGCGGGGTCTTCTCGCCAAGGGTGAATCGAACCATCTCCTGATTATTGGTGTCATCGACCAGTCGGCAGTGCGCATTGGCGATCTTGTCGAAGGTCTGTCCCTGGTAGGAGGTGATGACGAAAATAACCGCCGTCACCGACTCGGCAAGCCCGGCCAGATTGACCTGAATAACTTCATCGTCGCCGTCGCCGCGGCCGGTCAGATTGTCGCCGGTGTGAACGATATTGCGATCACGGGAACGGAGCTGGGTGTAGCAGACCTTGTCGATCACGTTGGCGCCGGAAAACAGAATGGCGGAGGCGTCCAGGTCGATTGGCCGCCCACCCCGTGCCTGGTCCCAACCGAGACCCATCCGGACCTGGGTGAGAGCGATCCCGCCCGCTTTCTTGAGCGAAACCCGTTGTCCCTTGAGCAAACTCACCGGGCACCCGGTAATCAGGCCGGGTTCTGCCGATGCGGTCTGTTGCGGTGGCGCGGCCGCTGGGAACTGCTGAGCAGGGTTGAATTGCCCGGCCGGTGGGAATTGCCCGGCTGGTGGGAATGGCGCAGCCGGGTGGCCGGCGGGCGCGAAGGTGGGGCTGGCCGGTGGCCAAGAGGGCGCATTTGTGGCTGGCGCCTGGTTCTGGGTGGAGGCCCAGAACGGTTGGTCGCCTGATACCGGTGGCGGCGGCGGTGCGGTTTGGGCTCCGGCCCAGAACGGCTGGTCACCGGCCGGCGGCCGAGCAATCGGGGGGGTGGCCGGGGGAGCAGCCGGGGGCGGGGTCGCCATTGCCGGCGGTAACGGTGCGGCCGGCGCTTCAGCAGGAGGGGCAGCAGCGGCCCGCACTGCAGCGGGAGGGCCGGCCTCGGCAGGTGCTGCGTCCGGAGCAGGCGCGTCATCTACCGAAACACCATGGTCGGTAATCAGTTCGGCCAGGCCACCGGCGTATCCCTGCCCTACTGCGCGGACTTTCCACTCTGCATTCCGACGGTAAATCTCCAACGCAATAACGATCACTTCCGAACTCAAGCCGGTGACCTGATAGGACATCAGGGGAGTGCCGGCGTTGTCACTGATCTTGGCCACCGGCGGTGCGACCGAGGCAAACGTCCTGCCGTCTCCCGCCAGGCTGACCACCACCCGGATCTGGTCGATATCAGCTGGCACCGCGGCAGTTTCGACTTCGATCTGCCATTTGTCACCGGCCTGCCGGCACCGTACGCCAGGGCCGTCAGGTTGGTTGAAGAAGACGAAATCAGCGTCGCTGCGGACCTTGCCGGCGCTGGTCACCAGTAGCGCCGAGAGGTCTGCCGGGGCTTCCAGATCGACGGTTACCGCCAGCGAGGAGCTGCTCAAAGATGCGTTGGCACCTTTGGCCAATGCGGGCACAGACATGCGGTTGGCTCCCTGAAGTTGATACAACACCCGCCAACGGCTGCGGGATACTCGGGCACCATCGAGCCTACGGGGATGCCCGCCGACCCATGCGGATTCTGGAAACCTGACACCGACCCGCGGTGCCAGGTTTCCAGAATTCGCCAGAGCAAATGTCAGAGCACCCCGAGTTCGGCGTTCACAAGTGGCATCACCTTGGTTGCCAGCAGCTCAATTGACTTCATGACCAGCGGTTGTGGCACCCCGGAGAAGTCCATCTGCAACCCGACCCGGTCCATTGCCAGGTGCTTGTGTTGATACACGAATCGTTCGGCAATCTCCTCGGGAGAACCGACAAACAAGGCCCCGGTGAATCCGGTCTGATCGTCATAGCTGGTGCGGCTCGGTGGGCTGAAACGACGTTCGCGGGCGATTCGGGTCATCGAATCCATCCAGTAGGGGAAGAAGACATCCTTGGCATCGCGGCTGTCGTCGGCAATGAAACCGGGACCGGCAATAGTTACTTTCTGCCTTTCCGGGGACCCGGCTCCCTGTTCGTAGGCCCGCCGATAGAGGTCTACCAGTGGCGCGAAGCGTTCCGGTTCGCCGCCGATGATGGCGTAGGTGACAGGTAACCCGAACAGCCCGGCCCGGACCGAGGACTCGGCGTTGCCGCCAGTGGCGATCCCGATATCCAGGTGGCCGGTGCTGGGCCGGGGGAGAACCAGCTCGTTGTTGAGCGCGGGGCGGTGCTTTCCGCTCCAGGTGATCCGCCCGCCCGCGTCGATCTGCAGGAGCAGCGCGAGCTTCTCCTCAAAGAGCTCGTCATAGTCGCTCAGTTCGTAACCGAAGAGCGGGAAGCTCTCGATGAAGGAGCCACGACCGGCCAGCAGCTCCACCCGGCCGTTACTCAGCAGATCGATGGTGGCGAACTGTTGGTAGACGCGAACCGGATCCTCGGTGCTCAGGACGGTAACCGCGCTGCCGAGACGGATGTTTTTGGTGAGGGCAGCGGCAGCGGCCAGCACTATCGCCGGCGCCGAGATCGAGTAGTCGGGACGGTGATGCTCACCGATACCGAAATAGTGCAGGCCCAGTTCGTCGGCCAGCTTGATCCGTTCCATGATCTCGGCCAGTCGCTGCTGGGGGCTGGTTGTGACCTTGGAGACCGGGTCGGGATGAACATCGCCGAAGGTGTATACGCCTAGTTCCATGCTTAAGCATACAAATTTTCGCGCGAAAATGTT